>JANXYA010000052.1 GCA_025350345.1 Gammaproteobacteria bacterium | reverse complement strand
CAGGACAAAGTGGAGGTGGGCGGCTTGCAGCGGGCCGATCAGGAACGCCCACGCGTTCTCTCCCGTGACTGGCTTCCAGTCGCTCCAGGTCACCGCGCCGCTCTGATAGCCCGCATTGTTCGCAGGCAGCGGGCCCGTTGTGATCAGGGACGCGTAGCGCGTCCCCATCAGGGGATCGGGAGACAGCCAGGTCGGCGACAGCATCCGGAATGCATAGGCCGCGTGCGGGGCTGTGACCCGGCGCCCGTTGTACAGGAATGTGGAAGCGCTCGTTACGGCGCGCACATCGGCTGCGCTTTTGAAGCCTTCGCTTAGAAGGCGGTTCTGGCCGCTCGCGAGTGCGTAAACGTCCTGCTTTGAAGCGGAGAGAAAGTGATGACGGACATCGCCGAGAACCACGGCAATCTGCCAGGTCGCGGCATCATAAATGTTCGTGCTGTTATGAGCGTCCACTCGTTCAGTCTGCAGATCGCCGGCACGGCCCGCCGCCGGAGTCAGCGTGTACGCTGTTGGATCGTAGACATCCTTCACTGCACAGGTATTGTCACGCAGGGTGCAGACATAGCCGCCCCAGTAATCGGCGCCGTCCACGAAACTCAGCGGTAGTTGCAGTCCGTGCAACGGTCCGTCAGGGACGGAATACAGCACACCACCGCGGTTGACTCGCTCGCGTACCAGAAATTGGTAGCTAGCCTCGACCTCGGATACGCTCTCCTGCGCCAGTACAGCACCGGATCTCGTGCACGCCAGGGCCGCGATCAAGAGAAGCAGCCCGCTGATCTTGCCTGTCACAAGCTCATCCTACAGCGGCATTTGGGTGGCACGGGGATTCGCGATCCGACGGCCGCAGCCGTTCCTGGCCACGCCAGGCCTATTTCAGGGAAGATCTTCGCGTCGGCATCCACTGCATCACCGCCGCCGGATCCTGTTGCCGGGGCCCGCTCGGCGGCCGGTGCGCGCTCCAGCCCATCCGCTTCATCGTCCGCCACACCGAACTGGTCGCCAGCCTTACTCCGAACTCGCGCTCGATCAGCTTCCCGATCCGCGGCAAGGTCCACCCCTTGGTGGTGGTCGCCGGCGACCCGGCCTTGAGGCGCCGCGCCAGCTGCTCGAGCTGCCGGTCGGTCAGCGACGGGGGTCGCCCAAAGCGCGTCGCTCGTCGCAGGCCCCGCAAGCCGTCCTGCTCGAGTAGTCGGCCCCAGCGCATCACCGACTGGCGCGAGGACTCGACCCAGCGAGCCACCTCGGCCGGCCGGACCCCCCGACGCAACAACTCTGCCGCCAGCCGGCGGCGCTGCTCCAGCTTTCTCAACGTCACCAGATCCCGCTTGGTGCCCATGTTCGCCTCGCTTGGCCGCCACCGCGCGCAGCGTCACTCAATTATGCAAGTGTAGACCGACCGCAGGCCGGAGTCACTCAATTACGGAAAATATAGTGATCCCGCGAGATGCCGATTTGACTTTCCAAAATGCCAACGGCGTCACGCAGAGGCGATTTGAAAATCACAATAATCCGCCGTCCTCAAATCAGCACAGGATTTCGCACATCATGAATTCATTCTCACTGAAAGGCCTATTGGGCGCCGCGATTCTGGCGGTTCCGCTCCTGGCGTCCGCTGAGTCCAGCCTGCAGACCGGCGCCGGCACCGCCAGCCCGGGTGCCACGGCGCACGTCGATTTCCAGATTACCATTCCGAAAATTCTCTACTTGCGCGTCGGCACGGGCTCGTCCTACGCAACGGGCGTGTATGCGAACAATGCGGCTGTTGACCAGGTCACGTTCGCGCCGGCCGCGGGCGTCGCGGGCAACGGCGTAGCCGTTGCAGGTGCGGGCGGCGACCTCACGGGTGGTGCCGAGACGGCCGCCGTCATGAGCAATAGCGGCAATGTGACGCTGAACGCCACGGCCACCGGGGCGCTGAGCGACGGTGCCGGCGACAGCATCGCCTTCACGCAGCTCACCACCACCGCGTCGACCCTGACCTCGGGGACGGCACTGCCCGCTCCGGTGCTGGCCAATGGCACGAGCACCAACGTGGTACTCGTGGCGCCGGCAACCAAGGTCATCAATCAGGACGCGAAGTGGACGTACTCGTACGCCAACACGACCCTGCCTCCGGCGGGCACCTACGGCGGCGTGAACGTCAATAACAGTCGCGTGGTGTACACGGCCACGATGCCCTAAGGCCCGCGGGCCCCACGGTAGATGCCCATGACGCGCCGGATCTGGAGCACGCTCGTGCTCGCCGCAGGGCCGATGGCTGCCTGGGCATTTACCGTTGCAATCGCCCCAGCGTCGCCGCAGGAAGTGTACCTGCAGGTCGGTGTGGGCGGCTTTGTCGGCAACTACAACGTGGGTGGCACGCCCGGCGCCAATGCGACCATCAACAAGGCGTCGGTGAGCGTGGCGGCCTCAGCCGTCGGCAATGGCACCGCGCAGGCGATGACGACCGACAGCTCGATTGGCGCGAGTCCCTACGACGGCTACATCTACTGCAGCACGCCGGCGCAGATGTACATCGGCGGCTTTTATCGCAAGACGACGGCCGGCAGCAACACGGCGACCGTCACGGCCACCGTCCCGGCCTCGCTCGTCAATGCGAGCGGGGACCAGATCCCGTTTTCGCGCATTTCCTGGACGACCGGCGGCAATGGTGACAACGGCGGCGAGCCCTTTCCCGCTGGCACCTTCGTCGGCGGCGGCGTGCAGACCGTTGGCTCCATGGCCCAGAATCAGTGGGCCGAGAGCTGCTGGACGTTCCGCTACGCCAACACCACGCTCCCTCCGCAAGGAACCTACACCGGGCGCGTGCTGTACACGCTGAGCGCGCCATGAGAGCGCGGTTTGGCTCCGCGCTCCGGTGTCTTGCCTGCGCGGGCCTCGCCGTGGCGCTGGTGGGCGCTTGCCCAGTCGCGGCCGCACTGACGACGGCGATCGACGACAGCGGCACGGTGGTCCTCTCCCCGTCCGTGCCGATGCGCTGGCAGACACTGTCGCCGCGGCGGACCACCAGCGAGCTGATGACCGGTTCGACCACCGTGCAGGTCCGGCTCAACGTGATGCCCTGGCTGCGCCGCTCCGGGCGCATCTACCTCGTGCTGCCCGCGCAGCAGCCCGGGGCCATCCACGCCTCCTGGTCCACCCAGGGGCGCTTGCTGCCTGGTGCAGTCAGCTCCGGTGGCAGGACGCTGGTGTACGCGGGGCCGATCAGCGTGCCGTTTGTCGTGGATGTCCTGCAGCTCGCGATCAGCGTCGACGGTCGGCAGATGCACCAGGGGTACGACCTCAACTTTCGCTTTGAAATGGACGCGAACTGACCATGCGCCACTCCATCCGGTATCTGCTGGCCGTGAGCTGCGTCCTGCGCAGCGTGCTCTCGCTCGCGGACGGATTCGCGGCGGTCGTTTCGCCACCGCGCTTTGAGCTCGCCGCAAAACCCGGCCAGACGCTGCGACAGGTGTTCGAGCTGAGCAATCGGTCGGACTCACCCGCGCCGTTCCTGTTCCACACGGCCGATTGGACACTCGCTCCGGACTTCGGAGTGACGTTCAGCGACGAACTGCAGCCCGGAAGCTGCCGGCCATGGGTGGCACTCGAGCGGCCTGAAGCCGCGTTGTCGGCCGGCGCAAAGATTCGCTATCGCTTCGAGGTCGCGGTTCCTGCCGGCGCGCCAGCCGGCGAGTGCCGCTTCGCAGTGCTGATTGAGGGCAAGGAGCCCGCGATTGCGAAGTCCGAGGGACTGCAGCTGCCGATTGCGGGGCGCATCGGCGTCATCGTCTACGTGACGGTCGGGGATGCGGCGCCACGCCTGGAGATCCTCGGCTCGAAGAAGGTCAGCCTGAACGGGCGGCAGCTGCCGACATTGCGCGTGCACAACGCCGGCACCGCGCACGGGCGGATGAGCGGGTTCCTCTCCGGTACGGACGCCACGGGGAGCCGGTTCGATTTCAATCCCTCCGACTTCCCGATCCTGCCTGGCGAGGAAACGGACGTGTACCTGACGGCGTCCACCGCAACCGATGATCACCCGACGCTCAGCTTTCCGGTCAGGGTGCAGGGCACCCTCGAGTGGGGCGAGCAGAAGATTGAGCTCAACCAGCAGTTCGAATGAATCCGATGGCGGAGCGCACGTGCTGTGCCGCGTTTTGGCTGCGCTGCCTCTGCGCCCTGGCATGTTCGGCTTCGGCAGTCTGGGCACAGGAATCACCGTCGGCGCCGTACCGCGATCACTACATTGACGATGGCGCCCTGAGTCCCGACGTCTCCACCGAGGATGCCGGGACCAGCGACACGGGCGCCCTGGCGCATTCGCTGCGCATTGACGGCGTCATGAGCGTGCAGAGCGGCAGTGGTGCCAGCTATCCGGGCCGCGCCAACGAATACGGCATCGTGCTGGACTCGCAGTGGGACACGGCCTCCTATGGCGCCTGGTCTGCCGAGCTGGCCGCGAGCAGCGGAGGCCTGAGGGTGGGTACCAACGGCACTGGCCAGAATGTCGTCACGGTCATCGAGCGCGGCATGCCCTTTGATGGCTCGTGGAACGCAGACGGTGCCATTGGCGACCTGAACGTGCCGAACATCAACCTCGCGCGGTTTCAATCGCAATTCTTCCTGCCCACGGGCCCCGTGCTGGGCCTGTCAACGGAATGGCGTGGACCTTCCGGGTTGCAGATCGTTGCCGGTGGGGGAGAACCCGGCCTCTACGAGGGCATCGTCGTGCCGAACTTCGAAACGCTGGGTGGCTATACCGGAACGATCGGTGCTCAGTGGGCACCCGCGCCGCAGTGGACGGTCGGTGGCCAACTGGCCGAAGCCCGCGAGGTCACGTCGATTGCGGACGCGTTGTACGCCGTCCCTGATCGCACGGCCTCCAGCACGGCCTTCCTGTCCACCGCCTGGCAGGGCCAGTCCGCGCACGCGCAGCTGAACGTGATCGATGGCAGCATGAGTGACTCAGGGAATGCATTCGGAACCTGGCTTGACGCCACGACCACCCGGGGCCACATCCTGCAGAGCGTTGGGGCCTTTCGCATCGACCCCAACCTGAGCTGGGGTAACCAGCTCATCACCTCCGATCTGCAGGGCGGTTACTATCATCTTGATTATCAGAGCCGGCGCTGGTTTGCCGACATCGGCATCGACCAGGCCTGGTCCGTGTCCGGGCGCGGGGCGGATACGACCTTCCTGAGTGGCGACACGCGCTATCAGCTGTCGCGCGACCTGGGCGTTGGCGGGGTCGCGAATATTCGCCGCGCTGATGGTGCGATCGCCTGGTCTGCCGAGGGCTACCTCGACGAGCGCAACAGCTGGGGCATCGGCCGCGGCCAGGTGGACTACGCCCGGGACGATGTGGAAGCCGACGCGACGCTCACCCTGAACCAGGGCTGGAATACGACGGCCGGAACGCACCTCAACACCTCGCTGACCTACCAGCGGTCCACGAGCACAGCGCTGTCCACATCGCCCCGATCGAGTTCGGCGGCGAGCCTGTCGATCAACGGTGGCGGCGAGCTGACGCCACGCCTTAGCGTCGACGGCAACGTCCGCTGGGGCGCGGCGTTCAGCGGCCCAGGGGCCGCGGCCATCGTGGCGAATGTGGCCCTGACCTGGCAGATGAGACGCGACTGGGTCCTGCTCGCCAGCTACTACGACTACCGCACCGGGTCGTGGGCCAGCCTGACGGTCACCTCGCCGCTCGCGCCGCCGCTCGCGACGCTGAATCCCGCGATGAGCGAGCATGGTGTCTTCCTGACGATTCGCTACCAGCGCGCCTCCGGCGCACACTTTGTGCCCCTCGGCGGCGCGGCCGGATCCGGATCGGGTCGGCTCACGGGCACGATCTGCCTCGATGCGAACAACAACGGCCGGTTTGATGCGGGCGAGGGCGTCGCGCCGAATGTCACCGTGCTGCTAGACGGTCGCTACAGCACCCGTACAGACAGCGACGGACACTTCGAATTTCCTGCGGTGGCCGCTGGCCATCACGTGCTCACGGTTGAGCCGGATAATCTCCCTTTGCCGTGGATTCTCGCCGACAACGGGCGCGTGGAAGTCGAGGTGCGAACTCGTGATCACACGGACGTGACCATAGCAGCCCACAGCGCCCGATTCGGGCTGAACAACCCGGCCCCCTCAGGCTCATAGCGCTCTACGACGGTTGGCGGCACTCACAGACCAGCAGGGTTCCGCCGTCCTCTCCCGGCCCGATCGACAGAAAAGCATCAATCGACTCGGCCCGATAGCGCATGATCTTCAGTCCAAGGCCGGAGGATTCCACCGCGCCGGGAGAGAATCCGACGCCGTCGTCCGCGATCTCGAGCCGCACGGTGCCGGGCTGCACATCGATCGTGACCTTGATGGACTGCGCCCCTGCGTGCTTGAGCGCATTCGTCAGGCCTTCCTGCGCAATGCGGAACAACTGCTCCGCGGAAGGCCACTGCAGGCGGACCAGGGCATCCTCGATCGCGTCAAACTGAACGACGGGGCCGCCGGAGTCGTGGTGGCGGTCCGCCAGGTCGTGCAGCGCCTGGACGAGTCCGCCATGCGACTCGCTCAGCGGCGCGAGGCCCTGGGCAATGCCGTGACAGGTACTGATCGTCTGACTGGCGAGCGAGGAGAGCCGGTCCAGATCATCCGCTTTCGGCTGGTGACCCTTGCGCGCGGAAGCCGCCAGCCCGCGGGCGAGCAGCGCAACGCTCATGAGTTCCTGGCCGAGCTCTTCGCGAATCGCCTCGCCGAGTCGCTGCTGCTCCTCGTGAACCGCTGCGGCGAGCGCCTGCTCGAGGCGTTTTCGTTCAGTAATGTCCTCTGCAACGCCGAGGATGCGGTCTCCACCGGGCCCCGGCTCCGCGTGCACGCCTCGAACAACGACCCGTAGCCAGCGCTGCAGGCCGTCGGCATTCCTCAGCGGCACCTCCATGTTCAGATCGGACCCCTGGGCAACACTGGACGCAGCCGCAAGGATGCGATTGTAGGTGGGCTCGTCGTAGAAGCGCCTGCGGCCCAATTCAATGAAGCGCTCGAGGCTGCAGCCGTACACGCGCTCGAAGCCACTGCTCACCCAGGTTGGATGCGGGCGCCCATCGCTGACCACTCCTTCGAACACGAAGCCAGGCATGAGGTTGGCAACAGTCCGGTAGCGGAACTCGCTGTCGATGAGCCGGCTCTCAGCCTTCTTTCGGGCAGTGATGTCCTGGATCTGCGAAACGAAATACAGCGGCTGACCTGCATCGTCGTACACCATCGAGACGGACAGAAAGACCCAGACGGTGTGCCCATCCTTGTGAAAGTATCGCATCTCCATCTCGAAGTAGGTTCGCGAGCCGGCCAGCATCTCCCGCACGTACTGCAGGTCCGAGTCGAGATCATCCGGATGGGTGATGGCCTGAAAGGTCGTCGCCAGCAATTCCTCGGCCGTATAGCCCACGATCCCGCTCAACGCGCGGTTGACCCGAATCCAGCGGCCGTCCAGTCCCACCAGCGCCATGCCGATGGCCGCGAACTCGAAAGCGCTGCGGAATCGCTGCTCGCTCTCGCGCAGGGCCGTTTCCACCCGCCGGCGGGCATCGATATCGATGGAAATGCCGGCCACCTTGCGCGGTGCTCCATCAGGGGCGCGCTCGACCACACGGCCACGATCGAGTAGCCATCTGTACTCACCGTTGGCGGCCCGGATGCGAACCTCCGACTGATAGAAACCGGTATTGTCGGCGGCCTCGCCGGCCAAGATACGCTGCATGGCCACACAATCATCGGGATGGACGTCACTCAGCCACGTTTCTGTGCGCTGCCGGGCCTCATCGTCAGTCAACTCGTGGCCCAGGACCTGGTGCCAGTAGACGTTGCCGGTGACGGTGTCGCTGGCTACGTCGTACTCCCACACGGGCAGCCGGGCCGCGTTGACCGCGACTTCGTAGCGATCCTCGGCCGCACGCAGGGCCGTTTCCATCTTCTTTTGCTCGTCGATCACGAAGCACACGCCGACGAAGCGCTGCGCAATGCCGTTGGCATCGCGCGCGCTTACCCGCCCGCGCTCGTGCAACCAGGTCCAGCGCTGGCTCCGGTTCAGGATCCGATACTCGACGGCATAGTGCTCGGTGACACCCCGCAAGGCGTCGCCAATCTCCTTTACGTAGCGCGCGATATCGTCCGGATGCACTCTCTCGCGCCAGCGCCGTCCCTGATCAGGCCCTTCACAGTTATCGATGTCGAAACGCTCGCACCAGTCGTCGTGCCAACCGTAGGAGCCGCCAACTTCGCAGTCCCAAAGGCCGACTTCCGTGCCCCAGACTGCCGCCTCGAGCCACGCGTCGGTCGTGCGGCGCTTGTCGGCCTCGCGCTGTCGCTGAATGACGAACGCCGCCAGGAAGGACGCGTACTGGATGAGATCGATCTCGAGAGTCGATGGCGTCC
>JANXYA010000033.1 GCA_025350345.1 Gammaproteobacteria bacterium | reverse complement strand
CCTTGCCGCCACCGCCGGCGCTGGCCTTGATCAGCACCGGGTAGCCGATGCCGTCGGCTTCCCGCTGCAACAGGGCGGGTGATTGATCCTCGCCATGGTATCCGGGCACCAGCGGCACACCGGCCTGCTGCATCAGCGCCTTGGCCGCGGACTTGGAAGCCATCGCCCGGATTGCCCCCGGGGGCGGGCCGATGAAGACGAGGCCGGCGTTGGCGCAGCCTTGAGCAAACTGATCGTTCTCGGAGAGGAAACCGTAGCCGGGATGAATCGCCTGGGCGCCGCTCCTCACCGCCGCCGCGATGATCGCCTCGGCGCGCAGGTAGCTCTCGCGCGCCGGCGCGGGCCCGATGCGCACGGCCTCATCGGCGAGGCGCACGTGCAGGGCGTGGGCGTCGGCGTCGGAGTAGGCCGCCACGGTGGCGATCCCAAGCCGGCGGGCGGTGCACTGGATGCGGCAGGCGATTTCACCGCGGTTGGCGATCAGGATCTTCTCGAACATGCGCTCCCCTCGCCTACATCCTGAACACGCCGAAGCGTGTCTCGGGTATGGGTGCCGACAGGCTCGCCGCCAGCCCCAGCCCGAGGCAGCGGCGCGTGTCGAGCGGATCGATGATGCCGTCATCCCAGAGTCGTGCCGTCGCGTAGTAGGGGTGGCCCTGCCGCTCATATTGCGCCCGGATCGGCGCCGAGTATGCCTCATCGTCCGCCGCGCTCCACGTGCCGCCCCGGCCCGTGATGGCATCGCGCCGCACGGTCGAGAGCACGCGCGCCGCCTGCTCCCCGCCCATCACGCTGATGCGGGCGTTGGGCCACATCCACAGGAAGCGCGGCGCGTAGGCGCGGCCGCACATGGCGTAGTTGCCGGCACCGAAGCTCCCGCCGATGATGACCGTGAATTTTGGCACTTGCGCGGCGGCGACCGCGCTCACCATCTTGGCCCCGTGCCGGGCGATGCCCTCGTGCTCGACCTTGCGGCCGACCATGAAGCCGGTGATGTTCTGCAGGAACACCAGCGGCGTGCGCCGCTGGCAGCACAGCTCGATGAAATGCGCGCCCTTCTGCGCCGAATCTGAAAACAGGATCCCGTTGTTGGCGATGATGCCCACCGGCATGCCCCACAGGTGCGCGAAACCGGTCACCAGCGTCGTGCCGAAGCGCGCCTTCCATTCGGCAAATTCGCTGTCGTCCACGAGTCGCGCGATGATCTCGCGCACTTCAAAGGGCTTGCGCGGGTCGGCGGGGATGATGCCGTACATCTCCTCGGCCGCGTAGCGCGGCTCGACGGGTTCGCGCAGCGCAATCTCGCTGCCCTGGGCGCGCTCCAGCGTGGCCACGGCGCGGCGCGCGATCGCCAGCGCGTGCGCGTCGTTTTCCGCCAGGTGATCGGCGACGCCCGAGAGGCGCGTGTGCACATCGCCCCCGCCGAGCTCCTCGGCGCTGACGACCTCGCCGGTGGCCGCTTCCACCAGCGGGGGGCCACCGAGGAAGATCGTGCCCTGGTTGCGCACGATGATGGACTCATCGCTCATCGCCGGGACGTAGGCGCCGCCGGCGGTGCAGCTGCCCATGACGACCGCGATCTGTGCAATGCCGGCCGCCGACATTGTGGCCTGGTTGTAGAAAATGCGCCCGAAGTGCTCCCGGTCCGGAAACACCTCGTCCTGGCTGGGCAGGAAGGCGCCGCCGGAGTCCACCAGATACACGCAGGGCAGGCGGTTCTCGCGGGCGATCTCCTGCGCGCGCAGATGTTTCTTGACGGTCATCGGAAAATACGTGCCGCCCTTGACGGTCGGATCATTGCAGACCACCAGGCACTCGCGGCCCGAGATGCGCCCGATCCCGGTGATGAGCCCGGCACCCGGCGCTTCGTTCCCGTACAGCTCGTACCCGGCCAGCTGCGAGAATTCCAGGAAGGGGGAGCCGGGGTCGAGGAGCAGGTTGACACGCTCGCGCGGCAGGAGCTTGCCGCGGGAGAGGTGACGGTCGCGGGCCACCGCACCGCCGCCGAGGGCCGCCTGTGCCACGCGGCTGCGCAGATCGGCGACGAGGGCCTGCATGGCCGAGCGGTTAACTAGGTGATCCGGGCTGCTGGGTTTCACGGCACTGGTGTAGGTCGACACGGTCGTACCCTCTCGCGGATAAGCTTGCCAAGAACTGCCTGATTGTCGGACAATAGCGCAATCATTGGGATCGAGGCAAGCCGCCATGAGCGTCCTGGACAGTTGTGACATGGATTTTGGGCTTGGCGACACCGTCGATGAGGTGCGCGCGCAGGCGCGGCGCTTTGCGCGCGAGCAGATCGCGCCCCTGGCCGACTCGATCGATCGCAGCAACGCGTTTCCGCGCCAGCTGTGGCCGCAGCTGGGGGCCCTCGGACTGATGGGCCTGACGGTGCCGGAACGCTGGGGCGGATCGAACCTGGGCTACCTCGCGCACATCGTCGCCATGGAGGAGATCTCGCGCGCCAGCGGCGCGGTGGGCTTGTCGTACGGCGCCCATTCCAACCTGTGCGTGAACCAGCTGGCCCTGCACGCGAACGAGGCGCAAGGCGCCCGCTACCTGCCGCGGCTGGTGTCCGGCGAGCACGTCGGCGCGCTGGCGATGTCCGAGCCCGAGGCGGGCTCGGAC
>JANXYA010000002.1 GCA_025350345.1 Gammaproteobacteria bacterium | reverse complement strand
ATGGCCCCGTCGGTGATCGGCGCGTCGATGTAGGCGAACCAGGCGAAGCCGGCGCCGAGCACGGCCAGGGACAATCCGGCGAGGCCGCTCCGGCTCGCGGCCGGCGTGGGCTCTGCCGGAGCGGCCTGCGTCGCAGAATCCTCATGCACTTCCTGACTCTCTGCCATGGCTTCAGTCTTCCTCGACCCATCGTGCCATCAATCGCTGCAGCACGGCCAGCAGGATCGGCCCGATGAAGATCCCGGCAATGCCGAAGGCCAGCAGGCCGCCGAGCACGCCGCCGAGCACCAGTATGAAGGGCAGCTTGGCCCCGCGCTGGATGAGCCAGGGCCGCAGCAGGCTATCGCCGATGGACAGCAGCGCCGCCCACACCGCCAGTGCGACCCCCGCGCTCAGGTGCTGGTGAAACATCAGCCAGAGCACGGCGGGCACCAGCACCGGCAGCGGACCGATCTGCATCACGCCCAGCATGAACATGAAGGAAGTCAGCACGCCCGCCGCGGGGATGCCGGCGATCCACAGCCCGCAGCCACCCAGGATCGATTGCAGCAGGGCCGTGAGCACCACCCCGGCGGCGATCGCGCGCATCGTCTGGCCCGCCAGCACCGTGCCTTCCTCGGCGCGCGTGCCACCGACGCGCCGTGCCAGCTGTCGCACCTGGGTGGCGAGCGATTCGCCGTGCAGATAGAAGACCGCGACCAGCACCAGCGTCAGCAGGAACTCCAGGGTGATGCTGCCGATGGTGCCCACGTGCTGGCTCAGCCACACCGCCGAGGTCCCGACATAAGGCCTGATGTACGCCGCCCAGTAGTCCGGTCCCTGCGTCACGGCCTGCTGCCACTGCGCGGCGAGTTGCGTGCCGTAGGGCAGGCGCGCCAGCCAGCCCGGCGGCCCTGGCCACGGGCCCGCCAGCAGCCTGTTGCCCAGATCACGCAGCTCTGGCAGGCGCGCGACCAGGGTGCCAAGCAGCAGCACCACCGGCCCGATCACCGCGACCAGCAGGCCGCAGCTCATCGCGACGATCGCGAGGCTCCGTCTGCCGCCGAACAGTTTCTGCAGGCGCAGCATGATCGGCCAGGTGGCGACCACGATGATGGTGGCCCAGAGGATCGAGGGCAGGAAGGGTCGCAACACCGCGAGCGCGCCCACCACCAGCGCCAGCACACAGGCCAGCAGGATGGCGTTGCTGATCGGACCGGAGCGGTGTTTGCGCATGAATGTCATCCGTTTCAGGTGCTCGGCGTGCACCGCACTATAAGTCAGGCCGCTTCACGACGCCCACCGGACGCGCAGCCTGCGCTCGCGACGCGCGCTTGTGAAAGTAGATCCGGCGCGCGGCCCAGCGCATCGGCGCGCTGGCCAGCGCCAGATCGAAGATCCAGTCGCGCTGCAGATGATCGAAGGCGAAGCGCAGCAGTCGCTTGAGGCGAAAGCGCGGGTAGCTGCGCACGAGGGAGCGCTGGGGATCGCCACTGCGCCCGTGCAGGAATGCGGCGATTGCGTGTCCGGCGGCCAGTCCATGCAGCAGGGCCGTGTGAATGCCACCGGCAGTCACCGGCGAGACCAGGCCCGCGGCATCGCCGACCAGCAGCGCACGCGGCATCGCCAGCGGATGCACCAGGCCGCCACAGGGAATCAGGCCGGCGCGTATCGAGTCCGGCCGCAGCGCGCGAAAGTCGGCGACGCCCGCCACCTTGACCAGCATCCTGGCCATCGCCGCTTTCACATCGGACCCGCGCGCGCCGCGCAGGCTCCGGGCCAGCCCCAGCTGCACGCCATGCACGCCCTGCACCATCCAGCCGATGTAGCCCGGCATGAGCTCCCGGTCGATGAAGCAGTGCAGGAAGCCCGGCTCGCCCAGCATCACGCCCTGGTATTCATGTTCGAGGCCAGCGAGAAACTGGCGGTTGCGGCCCAGGCGCAGCACCCGGGCCACGTTCGAGCGCGGTCCGTCGGCACCCACGAGGAATCGGGTGCGCCCGAGTGCCGCGCCCAGCTCAAAGCCGCCGGGCACCTCCCGGGCTTCGCGAAAGCCGACGCCGCAGCGCAATTGGGCGCCCGCCTGCACCGCGCGGTCCGCCAGCCAGCGCATCAGGCCCGGCGTATCGGTGGTCAGGAAGTAGTAGCCCGGCGCCTCCAGGTCCACGTGGCGCAGATTGGGCGCGTACAGCCTGACCCGCTCCACGCGGCGCACCAGGGCGGCGGGCACACCGTCGAGCAGGGGTACTTCGTCAATGACATCCTTGACGAGGATGCCGGTCGTGTGCAGTTTCTCACCGGGGTCGGATTTCTTTTCCGCGATCACCACCCGCAGGCCCTGCTGGGCCAGCGCCGAGGCGCAGGCGAGGCCGGCGAAACTCGCGCCTATGATGGTGCAATCGGAGCTGTATTGCGCATTCACCGGGTGCACCCCGCCGACCCTCAACTCGCGAGGAGTGGTCTACAGCATACTTTGAATGACCTGGGTGCGGCGGACGGCGGGGGGGATCAGGGCGTCCAGGCCGCCAGCATGCGGCCGGCCACGGCCTCGTTCGGCAACTGCAGGACATGAGTAAACATTGCGGTCGGCGCGAGCTGGCGGCTCCCCAGATCCCAGGTGACCCGGTTGCCGAACTGCACCCGCGCGGCGGCGCCACGCGCCAGCTGCAGCTCTACCAGCGCACGATGGCGCAGCGGCGCATAGCCTTGCGCCGCGGGGTCAAAAGACACGGGTGTGGCACGCTCGTAGCGAACGCCGAAGATGCTGGCACTGCTACGACGAGCGCCAAAGGAGCGGCTGACAAACAGCAGCACTCGATCGCCACCGTACTGGGGCGCAAACCCGCCCGCATCCGCAGCCGGGGCCGGCGCGGCGAGCGCAAGCGCGGTGCTCATCAAGGCCAGGGCCATCGCCCATCCTGCGTAGAGCCTTCCCAAGGGCTGACTCCTGTACGGCAAATACGGCAAATCGCGGCTCTATTTAGGGCTATTCCCGGCGCCGAGTACAGGCGGCAAAGGGCTGTATTTTGCGAGGCAGTTAGCAAAAACCGCCGCTCATGGGCAGCTTATGGCAACGCCGCCGCGGCGGCGGACTTATGTCCTGCCGGATGCGCCACTGATCGCGCGAATCCCGGCGGCGCGCGCGGATCTAGTAATT
>JANXYA010000401.1 GCA_025350345.1 Gammaproteobacteria bacterium | reverse complement strand
GCAAGCGCGCCAGCGCGGTCACACCGGCGAGGTGTGGCGTCTGCGCGGTATCCGCGCCCTTGAGCGCATCACACTCGACACGCACCGCGGAGCGCACCGGATCGACTCACCCGCCGAGCTCGCCCGGCTCCTGAGCATTCTCTACCTCGCCTGCTTTGTCGTCATCGCCTATCTCATCGGCGCCCGCGTCAGCGAGATCCTCCAGCTGCGGGTCGGTTGTGTCGAGCCCTTGCTGGGCGAGGGCGAGATCGATGCCGGTCTGACCGTGATCCGGGGTGCGATCTTCAAGCGCGAGGCGGCCTTTCACGGCCGCGCTCATCAGTGGGTCGCACCCGCTCAGGCCGTGCACGCTGTCATGGTCCTCGAAGCCCTCTCCTCACCCCATCGCTCGCGCACCGGGCGCGATGAGCTCTGGCTTCGATCACGCGGGCTTCGACCCGGAGCCAGCGAGTGGCACTTCGATGACACCCGGCCCATTCGGGTGCTCACCTCGGACCAGATGCAACGCGCCCTAAAGCACTGGGCTTCCTGGTTCGATCTGCCCTCGCACGAGGGCAAGCCCTGGCCCCTGTCCACCCACCAGGGGCGCAAGACCTTCGTGCGCTTCGCCGCCCTACGCGATCGCTCGGCCCTCTTTGCCCTCGCGCAGCACCTCGGGCATCGCGAACGCGGCGTCACCGATTTCCACTACGCCGGCTCCGATCACGTCCTCAACCGCGAGATCGATGCGGCGATCCTCGAGCAGTCGAGCGCCGCCTGGGAACAGATGCTCAGCGCACCACGACTCGGCGGCCGCGCGGGCGAAGAGATTCTCGCGCGCCGCCCGCGCTTTTCAGGCGATCGGCAGAAGTCGGATCTGAAGCGCTATGCACGCACGCTCGTGAACGCCGGCCTCACCCTCGGTGTGTGCGATTGGGGATTTTGCGTCTATCGACAGGATCACAGCGCCTGCCTCGGCAGCCCCACGGCCCCCAACCCCCTGCGCCGCGAGCCCTCCACCTGCGCCCGCTGTCGCAACTTCACCATCGGCCCGCAACACTTGTCCTATTGGCAGGAACAGGTTCGGCGCCACTGTGACCTGCTCAACGAACCGGCCCTCCCGCAACAGAGCCTCAAGATCGCCCGCGCGCGTCTGGAGGAAGCCCTCACCATCGTTCGCTCCCTCGAGCATGGCCGCCGTTCCTGAGGGCTCGGTGGCCGAGCGGATTGCCGCGGCGCTGGCCCGCGCCTCGGAACGCTTCGCCACTCACCCCTCCGAGCGCCCCACGATCGCCGCCTTGTGTCGCAGCGCCGGCGTATCCCGCAACACACTCTATCGGTTCTACCCCGAGGCCCTGGCCACGATTCGTCAGTGGCGGGCGCGCTCGCCCGAGAGCGCCACCGAACACGCCCGCATTCGGCACCTGCGCGCTGAACTCACCCGCGCCAACCTTCTCGTCCAGCACTTGAGCGCGCTCCTCGATCACTACGCGCGCGCCTACCAAGAGGCCCAGGACCTGCTCAGCCGGCGTGAGCGCGAGCTCGCCGAGCTGCGGCGCAGCCGCGGATCGTTGCCGACCGCGCTGCGCCGCGCAGGACTCACATGAGCCCCAACTCGGCCATCGAGACGCAACCCCCGGCGCTCGCCACGATGTGGTCCAAGAGCCGGATGTCCACCAGCGCAAGCGCTTCGCGCAGCCTCCGCGTCAACAGCTCATCCGCCTGCGAGGGCGTCGGGTCCGATGAGGGATGCCCGTGCGCGATCACGATCGCCGCCGCATTGCGTGCCAAGGCCTCCTTCACGATCTCGCGCGGGTGCACGCTCGCCCCATCGATCGTGCCGCGGAACAGTTCCACGTACTCGATCAGCCGGTGCCGCGTCGTCAAAAACAGGGCGCTAAACACCTCGTGTTCCAAGGTCCCCAGCCGAAGGCGCAGGAACTCCCGCGTCTTGCTCGGCGAGTCGAGCACCGGCGTCCCCGCGCGAACGCGCTGCGCCATCAGCGCCTGCGCGCGCCCAAAGACATCCTGCGCCGTCGCCTCTCGGTACTCCTCGCCCTCTCGCACGTATAGTCTCGTCATGTTCGTGTCCTCGTTCTGATTGCGTGGGCGGGATTGCCCACGAGGACACCCCTCACACCGCAGCGGGGCTGTCACAGGCTCGCGCCAGCGACTTCAGGCGAGCAGAGGAACGACACCGTCGTGAGCAGCGCAGCGCCTTGACAGCCCCGTCGGTGTGGTAACTTAAAAGACTTCAGGGCAAGACCGGATTCCATTTCCGGCCGGCGGTTGACACCTTGAACGAAACATAAAGGATGACAGTGGGCGAAGATGACCGCCGCGCAGTTGCGGGCCAG
>JANXYA010000360.1 GCA_025350345.1 Gammaproteobacteria bacterium | reverse complement strand
GGACGTCTTCTACTCGGCTGACGTCGGCGTCCTCGTGGTCCCCAAGTGTCTGCCGCTGTCGCCGCTGCCGGCGGCGGACAGCATCGTGGACAGCGCGGCGATCGCGATGCGCCTCGGCTCCCACCCGGCGCCGTGGCCGCTCGGGACGGTGGAACTCGTCCTGCGCTTCGACTCCGCGGGCGCACTCGGCTCCCTGGGTGTGAGCGGCGGGGATCTGCCGGATTCCACCAAGCGCGCGATCGCGATCGTGGTCGGCACGAACGCGCGCGAGCGGCCGACGTGGTCGGCAAAGCTGCGCGTGACGTCGGCGGCGGCGGGCTTCGGTTACACCGTGCTCGAAGCGAACACCTGTCCGAACTGAGATCCAACTCAGTCGGGGCGCTTGAGCACGAGCGCCGCATTGGATACCGTGCAGTCAATCTGCAGAGTCTTCAGCAGCGCCTCGCTCTCTGACTGCGCCTTCGCCCGGCCCGGCGGAACATCCTTGTGATCACCGCTAAGCTTATCCGGATCCCCATGGGAGATGGATCCGTTGGGGTGAGCGTTGTCCTGCGAATAGCCGCCCGGAGTGGTGTTCTGAGCGGCGGCGGGGGCGCTGGCACCGCCAAGGAGTGCAATCAGCGCAACGGGACCGGCGATGCTCGAGTGACGCCATGACATAGACATTCCCTCATCTCACATCATAGAGCGAATCGGACTTGACCACCTGCGCACGCAGTTCCAAGTGTGCTGCCGCCAGACCGTCGGCGGCGCCGAAACATGGATCGCGCCCGTGCCAGACCCGCGCGGGCGGACATTCAGCAGCGCCAGCCCATTGAACGCCTTGCGATGGTCGGCGTGAAAGGTCTCCACGGTCGCGGCCTTGCCATTATCCACGTCGGCGATCTGTCCCGCCCCGGAAACCTGGGAGTTCACCAGATTGTCAGCCGTTGGGCAAAGATTACCCTGCTTGTCCTCAAGGCGCACCGTGAAAAACGCGAGGTCATTGGCGCCAGCGCAGATGGCGCTGCGATCGGCCTGCAGCCGGGCTCGCGCTGGGACCCCGGCCGTACGCATCGCCCCCCGGGCCACTTCCCTGCCTTGCCGGCAGGCCACGGCCCGCCCCAGCTGCGTGCCCTCCGCTCGCTCCTGCCGGCCGAAGCAAGGGTGTATCCGGTGGGCGGAATCGGGGCGCAGGATATACTGCCGTGGATGGCGGCTGGGGCGGCCGGATTTGGCTTCGGCTCGAAGCTCTTCTGGCCCGAATACGCTCCCGCCGGCATCGAACGACGCGCTCTTGAACTGGTGCGGGCCTACACGCAGGCCGGCCGCGAACTGGGCCGCCCACAAGGATACTGCGGGCGATTATTAGAATAACGGGGGAATCACTTGTCACTCTCAACGCTTGATATCGCCATCGTCTGCCTGTACGCGGTCTCCATTTTCGTCCTCGCGCAATGGGTCTCCCGGGAAAAGGGCACCCACAAGAAGGATGCTCAGGATTATTTCCTGGCCAGCCGCGCCCTGCCGTGGTGGGCCATCGGCACTTCGCTGATCGCGGCGAACATCTCGGCCGAGCAGATCATCGGCATGTCCGGGTCCGGATACGTCATCGGCCTCGGGATCGCCTCGTATGAATGGATGGCTGCGCTCACCCTGCTCATCGTCGGCAAGTACTTCGTGCCGATCTTCCTGAAGAACGCCATCTACACGATGCCGGAATTCCTGGAGCGACGGTATAACACCACCGTCAGGACGGTCATGGCGATCTTCTGGCTGTTCCTCTACGTGTTCGTCAACCTGGTGGCCATCCTGTGGCTGGGGGCCACTGCGGTGCACACAGTCACCGGAATCGAAGTGCAGACCGCGCTGATCGCACTCGGCCTGTTCGCCGGCGTGTACGCGCTGTATGGCGGGCTGAAGGCAGTGGCGCTGACCGATATTGTGCAGGTCTCGCTTCTGGTGCTGGGCGGGCTGATCATCAGCTACATCGCCCTGAACAAGGTGAGCGGCGGTGCCGGAGTCGTGGCCGGATTCCACCAGCTGACGGTGCGCTTTCCGGATAAGTTCCACATGATCCTCCCAGCCAGCAGCCCCCACTACAAAGAGCTGCCCGGCCTGTCGGTGCTGCTCGGCGGCATGTGGGTCATGAACGTGTCCTACTGGGGCTTCAACCAGTACATCATCCAGCGCGCGCTCGGCGCCAAGGATATCCGCGAGGCGCAGAAGGGCATCGTGCTCGCTTCCTTCCTGAAGCTGCTCATGCCGGTCATCATCGTGCTGCCCGGCATTGCCGCTTTGGCGCTCGCGCCCAATCTGCCGCGGCCGGATCAGGCCTACCCGCACCTGATGGCGATGCTCCCCTCCGGGATCCTGGGACTGGTGTTCGCTGCCCTGATCGCGGCGATCGTGGCTTCCCTGGGTTCCAAGATCAATTCGATCGCCACGATCTTTACGATGGATGTCTACCGGCCCCTGCGCCCGCAGACTTCGCAGCAGAAACTGGTGCTGGTGGGCCGGCTTGCTGCCGCGATGGCGCTGATCATTGCCATCGTGTCGGCGAAACCACTGCTGGGCAGTTTCGATCAGGCCTTCCAGTACATCCAGGAGTACACCGGGTTTGTCACGCCG
>JANXYA010000312.1 GCA_025350345.1 Gammaproteobacteria bacterium | reverse complement strand
ATCATCGAATTGACCAGCAGGTAGCCGGCGAAGGCGACCAGCAGCGCGCCGATGGCCGCGCCGCCGAGGGCGACGAAAAACGCCAGCTTGCGCTCTTTGCGCTGCTGCTCACGCCAGGGCAGTAGGTTAATGCGCGGCATCAGTCAAAACTCCGCAAAGCCAGACCGCAGGCGGTCAGCAGGGCCGTGGCGTCGCGCTGCACCGCCTGGGCGCGCGCGCGCGAGGACAGCTTCATCTGCCCGAGCGGATCGCCCTTCTCGGCGGTGATGCCGACGCGACTCTGGATGACATCGGCGACGCCGGCCACGTTGCCGCAGCCGCCGCAGATCAGGATCTTCTCGGGCTGTTCGCGCCCGGACCCGGAAGCGAGGTAGAACTGCAGCGAGCGGCTGACCTGCTGGGTCATGTCGTCGATGAACGGGTCGAGCACTTCCGCCTGGAAATTGCTGGGCAGGCCGCCTTCCTTCTTGGCGCGTCCCGCCTCTTCCATCGTCAGGCCATAGGTGCGCATGATCTCTTCGGTGAGCTGCTGCCCGCCGAAGGCGAAATCGCGCGTGTAGATGATCTTCAGATTGCGCAGCACGCTGAAAGTGGTGTTGCTCGCGCCAAAATCGGCCACCGCGATGGTCCGGTCGATCCCGCCATCGGGCATCTGGTGCGTCATGAGCTTGCAGGCATTCTCGAGCGCGAAGGCCTCGACATCGACGATGCGTGCATTGAGGCCGGCGGCCGCGACGGCGGCCCGGCGCTGCTCGACGTTGTCGGTGCGCGAGGCCACCAGCAGCACGTCGATGGAATCATTGTCTTTCTCGGACGGTCCCAGTACCTCGAAGTCGTAGCTGACTTCGTCCATGGGGAAGGGAATGTACTGGTCGGCCTGCATCTCGACCTGCGCTTCGAGATCAGCATCGCGCATGCCGCGCGGCATCTGGATGACCTTGGTGATGGCGGCATCGCCGCTGATGGCGATCGCCACTTCGCCGCTGGTCGCGCCCGAGCGCTTCACGGCGCGGCGGATCGCTTCACCCACCGCCTGCGGGTCCACGAGCGTTTTCTCGTTCATGGAATTCGCCGGCGTGGGCTCGGCTGCGTACGCTTCCACGCGGTATTGGCCACCTGCCGTGGTCAGCTCGATCAGCTTGATCGAGGACGTGGTGATGTCCAATCCCAGCAGCTGGCGGTTCTTACGCGAGAACAGGAACACGTTTTCCCTTCCTTATCAGTAAGATACACGCCAAAATGGCGAACTTGTGCGAATGTGCAGCCAAATATATCTCAGCCGTCGGTTAAATTGAACGTGAGTAGTCTCACGAATTTGGTCCTCGGTAACGCTCTGAGGCAATTTAGGTCCCTCGCGGGTCCGGCTGGTGGGTCGTGGCCTGCTTCACAGCCCCGCAGTTCAACATGGCCTCGCTGCACAGCGCAACAAACGGAGCCCCAATAAGTGAAGTCCCGCACGCTGCGAGTGCTGATTGGTCTGACCGCGCTCTTCCTGGTGCTGTTGCTCGGCGTCGTCTACGCGATGCTGGCCAGCTACGTCTACCTGGCGCCCTCGCTCCCGAGCGAGGCCGGGATGCGCACCATGCCCCTGCAGGTGCCGCTGCGGGTCTACACCCGGAGCGGTGCACTCATCACGCAGATCGGGGAACAGCGGCGCGTACCGGTGAGCTACGAGGAAATTCCGCAGCTGGTGCGTGAAGCCTTCCTGGCAGCAGAGGACGACCGTTTCTTCCAGCATGGCGGCATCGATTATTTCAGCATGGCGCGCTCGGTCTACGTCGACCTGACGACCGGCAACTACTCGCAGGGCGCCAGCACCATCACCATGCAGACCGCGCGTAACATGTTCCTGACGCGGGACAAGAACATCACCCGCAAGCTCCAGGAAATCTTCCTGACGCTGCAGATGGAGCAGGATTTTACCAAACAGCAGATCCTCGAGACCTACCTGAACGTCATCTTCTTCGGCCAGCGCGCCTACGGGGTCGCAGCCGCGGCGGAAGTGTACTTTGGCAAGCCGCTCGCGGAGCTGTCGGTGGCCGAGGCGGCCATGCTGGCCGGACTGCCGCAGGCTCCCTCCTACTACAACCCCGTCACCAGCCCCAGGCGCGCCGCGGACCGCCGCCGCTACGTGCTGCAGCGCATGCTGGCGCTCCATTTCATCGATTCAGACGCTGAGCAGCGTGCGCTCGCCGAGCCGATCAACGCGCGCGAGTACGCGCCGCGCTCGGACATCGAGGCCCCCTTCGTCGCCGAGATCGTCCGCCAGGAAGTGGTGGCCCGGTTCGGCGAAGGCGCAATCAACGCCGGGTATCGGGCCATCACCACCATCGACGGCCGGTTGCAGACCGCGGCCAATCGGGCCCTGCGCCTCGGGCTGATCGACTACGACCGCCGTCACGGCTATCGCGGCCCGGTGCGCCGCGTGAAGCTCGACGCCGGCACGGCACCGGCGCAGCTCGAGGCGCTGCTCGCCGATGTGCCGCCCATCGGCAACCTGGCACCGGCGGTGGTCGTCTCCATCGCACCCGCGGCGGCGCGGGTCTACCTGCGCGGCGGCGGCTTCGCGCAGATCGGCTGGGAGGGCATGGCCTGGACGCACGGCGATGCGGCCAGCGGCCGCGCCGATGCGCTGCTGCACCGCGGGGACCTGGTCTATGTCATCAGCGACGGCCACGGTGCGGCGCAGCTCGGACAGGTCCCCGAGGCGCAGGGTGCGCTGGTGGCGCTCGACCCGCAGGATGGCGCGGTCGTGGCGCTGGTGGGCGGCTTCGATTACTTCAGCAATGCCTGGAACCATGTCACGCAGGCGCGCCGCCAGCCGGGCTCCGGGTTCAAGCCCTTCCTTTACTCCTGCGCCCTGGAACATGAGTTCACGCCGGCCAGCGTCATCATGGACGCGCCGATCGTGATCGCCGACGGCGGTATCGAGCAGACCTGGCGGCCGGAGGACAACGGCGGCGCCTTCATCGGCCCGGTGCGCCTGCGCGACGCCCTGGTGCGCTCGCGCAACCTGGTGTCGATCCGGCTGCTGCGCGCCGTGGGCACGGCCGATGTGATCGACTATGCCGTGCGTTTCGGCTTCGATCGCGCGGCGATGCCGAACAACCTGACGCTCGCACTGGGCACCTTGCCGGCAACCCCGCTGCAGGTGGCCACCGGGTATGCCGCCTTCGCCAACGGGGGCTACAAGATCGACCCATATTTCATCGATCGCATCGAAGACGGCACCGGCGCGACCGTCTGGCGGGCCGCACCCCGCGAGGTGTGCGTGGAGTGCGCCCCGCCGCCCGATCAGGGCCCGCTGCCCGCGACGGCGCCCGCCGCAACACCCGGCGCAAGCGCCGATCCGCCCGCCACTGCGGGTGGGCCGGGCGTGAGCGCGGCTGGCGCCGCCCGCGGCGCTGGCCTGACGCTGGCGCCTCCGCCCGAGGAGCGATCCCTCCCGCTCATCAGCGCCGCACGCCGCGCCCCGCAGATCATCACGGCAGCCAACGCCTGGCTGATGGACGATCTGATGGCCGATGTCATCAAGCGCGGCACCGGCCGGCGTGCGCTGGTGCTGGGCCGGAGCGACATCGGCGGCAAGACCGGCACGACCAATAAGTCCAACGACACCTGGTTCAATGGCTTCAGCCCCAACCTCGTCGCCACGGTCTGGGTGGGGTTCGACCAGGATCGCCCGCTGGGCGAGGGTGAGGAAGGGAGCAGCGTCGCGGTGCCGATCTGGGTGCGCCTGATGCGCGAAGCCCTGCGCAGTGTGCCGGACGTGCCGCGGCCGATGCCGCCGGGCCTGGTGAGCGCGCGCATCAATCCAGCCAGCGGCCTGCTGGTCGCGCCCACCGACGCCGAGGGCATCGACGAATACTTCTTCACGGGCAAGCTCCCCGCGGCGGCCAACGCCAACGGCGTCCCGGCCAACGGCAGCTCCGAACCCCTGTTCTAGCCATTATCATTCGCAGATGCCTCGCAAGAACTCGCCCCGCAGTGAAAACCTGCGCCGCGCCATGGCGCAGGAAGCCGCGCGCGTCATGGCCGAGCACGGCATCCAGGATTTCAGGGCCGCGAAGCGCAAAGCCGCCGATCGCCTAGGCGTCGGCGTGGAAGGTGCGCTGCCGAGCAACACCGAGGTCGAGGCGGCTCTGGTGGAATACCAGCGCCTGTTTGCCGCCGACTCGCACGGCGCCACGCTGCGCGCGCAGCGGAGCGCGGCGCTTAGGGCCATGCGCTCGCTGTCCGCCTTCTCCCCGCGCCTGGTGGGCCCGGTGCTCAACGGCACCGCGACCGCGCACACCGACGTGCAGCTGCACCTGTTCACCGACCACCCCGAATCCGTCGCGCTCAACCTGCTGGATCGCGGCGTCGGGCACGACGTGGGCGAGCATCGCCTGCGAGTGGACGCCGAGCGCTTCCGGATCTACCCCACGGTGCGTTTTGAACTCGATCGGCAGGTAATCGATGCGACGGTCTTTCCGCTCGACGGGATCCGACAGGCGCCGGTCAGCCCGGTCGACGGCCGTCCGATGCGGCGCGCGGATGCGAGCGAGCTCGAGGCGCTCCTCACCGTCCAGGAATCGCCGCGCGTCTGAGGCGCCGCAGGGGGACCGTCAGCGGCGCTGGGCCACGGCGACGTAGTCGCGCTGCGTCGGACCGGTGTACAGCTGGCGGGGCCGGGCGATGCGCATGGCCGGATCGCCGATCATTTCCAGCCAGTGCGCCACCCAGCCCACGGTGCGCGCGATCGCAAACATGACGGTGAACATCGAGCGCGGGATTTT
Source organism: Gammaproteobacteria bacterium (assembly GCA_025350345.1). Lineage (GTDB taxonomy): Bacteria > Pseudomonadota > Gammaproteobacteria > Steroidobacterales > Steroidobacteraceae > FEN-1191. The sequence goes on along the minus strand of JANXYA010000312.1, from coordinate 5,955 downwards.
CAGCGCGCTGTAGATGAGGCCGGAGTAGAAATCGACGTTGGGATAGAGCTTGCGCGAGACGAAGTATTCGTCCTTGAGCGCGATCTCCTCCAGGCGCAGGGCCAGCTCGAACAGCGGGTCGTCCTGCTGACCGAGCTTGGCGAGCAGCCGGTGGCAGGCCTCGCGGATGATCTTGGCCCGCGGATCGAAATTCTTGTAGACGCGGTGGCCGAAGCCCATCAACTTCGAATGGCTCCCCTTGTCCTTCACCAGTGCCAGGTACTTCGGGATGTTCTCGGCCTTGCCGATCTCCTCCAGCATGTTGAGCACCGCTTCGTTGGCGCCCCCGTGCGCCGGACCCCACAGCGCCGAGACGCCGGCGGAAATCGCCGCATAGGGATTGGTCCCGGTGCTGCCCGCCAGGCGCACGGTCGTCGTGCTGGCGTTCTGTTCGTGATCGGCGTGCAGGATGAACAGCAGGTCGAGTGCCTTGGCCGCGACCGGATCGACCTGGTATTCCTCGCAGGGCACGGCGAAGAACATGCTGAGCATGTTGGAGCAGTAATCCAGATCGTTCCGTGGATAGATGAACGGCTGGCCGAGCGCGTGCTTGTGCGCGGCCGCGGCGATGGTCGGGAGCTTGGCGATGATGCGGTGCGAGAAGATCTCCCGGTGCCGCGGACTGTAGATGTCCATCGAGTCGTAGTAGAAGGCCGCCATCGAGGCCACCACCGCCGAGACCATCGACATCGGATGCGCGTTGTGGTGAAAGCCGTTGGTAAAGCGCAGCAGCGACTCGTTGATCATCGAGTGGCGGGTGATGCTGGTGCGAAAAGCCGTCAGCTCCGCTGCACCCGGCAGTTCCCCGTTGATCAGCAGGAACGCCACCTCCATGAAGGAGCTGCTGGCGGCGAGCTGCTCGACCGGATACCCCCGGTACAGCAGCACGCCGGCGTCGCCATCGATGTAGGTGATCTTGCTTTCACAGCTGGCGGTGACGCTGAAGGCGGGATCAAAGGTGAAGACGCCCTGGTCCCTGGTAATCCCGGCGATGTCCAGGCAGTCGGGCCCGATCGTGCCGGAGCGCACCGGCAGGGCGGAGCGGGTCCCGCTGGCCGGATTGATCAGCTCGTAGTCTGGCTTTCCCATGACGCCGCAGCGTTACATGTGCGCATCATGGAATCAAGGCATCGGTTCGCACGGTCGCGCACCATGCGGGTGCGCCTCAGCGCACCGACGGAGCGCTGCGAGCCGAATGGAGCTCGGCGCGGGCGGGTTCAGCGCGCCGCGGCGGCGGCGTATTTCTTGCGGAACTTGTCCACGCGGCCGGCGGTGTCGACCATCTTCTGCTTGCCGGTATAGAAAGGGTGGCAGTTCGAGCACACGTCGACCTGCAGGTCCTTGCCCATGGTGGAACGCGTCTTGAAGGTGTTGCCGCAGCTGCAGCTCACGGTGATCTCGCCGTATTCGGGATGGATTGATGCTTTCATGGGACCACCTGCCTGCCTTGCCGGCGGCCCTGCGCCTGCCCGGGCAGGGCCTCATATCGAAAAAGGGCGCGCAGTCTAAGCCTCGCGCCACCCCAGTACAAGGGCCGCCCCGGGAGGGGCTCCCGGGGGTCCTTTTATCCACAAAATCTGTGGATAAGTCTGTGGGCAACAACTCGCCGCAACGACCGATTACACGCCATTTCTGCATATCTGTCGACTTGGACACAAAATGACCAATACATTACAGCCTACTAAATCAATAGGTTAAAGGCGTGAAGTGTGGCTTGGCCTGCACTACCGCGTGTAATAGGCTAATTTGCGGTCGGACCGGGTTGCGGCTGTGCATAAGAATCGAAGACACCGCAGAGGTTGACCTAAACCACGGACCCCTCTGGATTTTTCTGCACGGCGGGCGCGGAGGCCCGTCCTGCCCCACCCCGGGGCGAGACCAGAAAGTCGGCGATGAGGTCGTTGAGAAACCGTCTGCCGAGCTCGGTGGGCCGCCAGCGGGCAGCTTCCCCTACCAGCAATCCGCGCGCGGCGAGGCGCTGTACCCGGGATTCGATCAGCTGCCAGTCAAGGCCGGTGCGCGCCTCGAATTGCGGCTGCTCGAAGCCATCGTTGAGTCGCAGCGCGTTCATCATGAACTCGAATGGCCGATCAGCCATCGTCACCGCGCTCGTCGCCGGCTCGCCGCGGCAGCCGCGCGCCAGGTAGCGGCGCGGCTCGCGCTCGCGCACGCTGCGCGTGATCAGCCCCTCGGCACCGTGCGTCAGCTTGCCGTGCGCGCCGGCACCGACACCCAGGTAATCCCCGAAGTTCCAGTAGTTGAGGTTGTGCGCGCACTGCGCACCCGCGCGCGCGTAGGCGGACACCTCGTACTGCGCGTAGCCGCCTGAGGCGAGTTCGGCCTGGCAGTGCTGCTGCATCCGGAAACCCAGCTCCTCATCGGGCAGACCGGGCGGCGGGCGGCCGCCGAAGACCGTACCGGGCTCCAGCGTGAGCTGATAGTGCGAGAGGTGCGCCGGCGCCAGCGCGAGGGCCGCGCGCACGTCCGCCACCGCGCCGGCCAGGTCCTGGCCCGGCAGCGCGTACATCAGGTCCAGATTGAAATTGCCCAGTCCCGCCGCGTGCAGTTCCTCGGCGGCGACGCAGGTGTCCGCCACGCTGTGGATGCGTCCGAGCCGCTCGAGCATGGGCGCGGCGAAGCTCTGCGCGCCCAGCGAGACGCGGTTGATGCCGGCGGCGCGGTAGTCGGCGAAGCGGCCCCGCTCGATGGTGCCGGGATTCGCTTCGAGCGTGATCTCGGCCGCGGCGGCCAGGCTCAGGCGGCCGCGCAGCGCCTCGAACAGCCGCGCCAGCGCCGCCGGCTCGAACAGGCTTGGCGTGCCACCGCCCAGGAACACGCTTTCGATCGTGCGGCCGGCCACCCATGGCAGCTGCGCATCGAGATCCTCGCGGAGCGCGGCGAGGTACGCCTCCTGCGGCAATTCGTCGTGCAGCGCATGAGAGTTGAAATCGCAGTACGGGCACTTGCGCACGCACCAGGGGAAGTGCAGGTAGAGGGCCAGGGGAGGAGTGATCAGCGCCATGAGGGAAGCAGCGCCACCAGCTCGCGCAGGGCGGCGCCCCGATGGCTCAGCGCGTTCTTGCGGGCCGGGCTCAGCTCGGCCGCCGTGCACTCGAATCCGGCCGGGATGAAGCAGGAGTCGTAGCCGAAGCCGCCCGTGCCGGCACGCTGGCGGGCGATGCGCCCTTCCCAGCTGCCCTGAGCGATGAGCGGATGCGCATCGGCGGCGCCGCGGAGCAGTGCCAGTACGCACCGATACCGCGCCGTGCGCCGCCCGTCGGGCACTTCCTCCAGCGAGCGCAGCAGTTCGTTGTTGTTCTCTTCGTCGCTGGCTGCAGGTCCGGCGAAGCGCGCCGCGTAGACGCCAGGGCGCCCACCGAGCGCGTCGACCTCCAGGCCGGAATCGTCGGCCAGGGCCGGGAAGCCGGCCGCGGCCGCGTGGCGCGCCTTGAGCACGGCGTTGTCCTCGAAGGTACGGCCGGTCTCGGCAATGGGGGCGATGCCGAGTGTCGCCTGCAGCACCAGCTCGAAGCCGCGGGGCTCGAGCAGCGCCGCGAATTCGCGCTGCTTGCCCGGGTTGGCGGTGGCCAGCACGACACGCACGGCACCCGCTCCACTATCCCTGCAGTGCCTGGGCCTGCAGCGCGCACAGCTCGCCGATCCCACCGATCGCGAGGTTCAGCAGCGCATCGAGCTCGTGGCGCCGGAAGGCGTGCCCCTCGGCCGTGCCCTGCACTTCGATGAACGCGCCGCCGTTGTTCATCACCACGTTCATGTCGGTCTCAGCCTCGGAGTCCTCGCTGTAGTCCAGATCGAGCATCGGCTGGCCGCGCACGATGCCGACCGACACCGCGGCCACCTGGCCGTGCAGCGGACTGGCGTTCAGGGCCCGCCGCCCGCGCAACGCCTCGATGGCATCGGCCAGGGCGACGAAACCGCCGGTGATGGCCGCGGTGCGCGTGCCCCCATCGGCCTGCAGCACGTCGCAGTCGATCGTCACCGTGCGCTCGCCGAGCGCCCGCAGATCCACCACGGCGCGGAGCGAGCGGCCGATCAGGCGCTGGATTTCCTGCGTCCGGCCGGTCTGCTTGCCGCGCGCCGCTTCGCGCGCGGTGCGCGTGTGCGTGGCACGGGGCAGCATGCCGTACTCGGCCGTGACCCAGCCCTGCCCCTTGCCGCGCAGGAACGCCGGCACGCCGTCCTCGACGGTGGCCGTGCACAGCACGCGCGTGTCCCCGCAGTCCACCAGCACCGAGCCTTCCGCGTGGCGCGTGTAGTGGCGGGTGAAGCGCACGGCACGCATGGCATCGAGGGCGCGATCGTTTTGGCGGGAAGCCATGGTGCTACTCCAGGAAGCGCAGGGCGACGGCCGAGGTGTTGTCGCAGGTGGGGCCACCGCCGGCAACGGCCTGCGCACCGAGACCCTGCAGGCTGTCGGCGAGGGGAATCTCGGGCACGGCAAAGGCCCCGGCGATATTCGCGTCGCTGACGCCGGCCCACAGCCCATCGGTGCACACCAGCAGTACATCGCCGCCCACCAGGGGCTGGCGCCGGCTCAGGTCCATTTCCGGCAGCAGCGCCTCGCCCCCTAGGCAGGACTCGACGAAATTGCGCATGGGATGATTCTGCGCCTGTTCCGGTCCGATGACGCCTTCGCGCAGCAGCACCTCGACGTGGCTGTGATCGCGGGTGCGCGCCACGACCTGTCCGCGGCGCAGGTGATAGGTGCGGCTGTCCCCGACGTGGGCCCAGTAAGCGCCGCCGCGCTGCACCAGGCACAGCGCGATCGTGGCGCGCGGCCGGTTATCCATCGGAATCTCCACACCGTGCCTGACGATCTGCTGGTGCGCAGCGCCCAGCCCCAGGTGCAGGAAGCCCAAGGGATCGAGCAGCGGCTGCGGCGTCGCGCGGAAGCGCTGGGCGAGGATCTCCACCGCGATCTCCGCGGCCCGCTCGCCTCCCGCGTGACCGCCCATGCCGTCGCAGGCGATCAGCAGCGCCGCATCAGCGCCGACTTCGGCCCTGACCCGGTCCTGGTTGCTCTCGCGCGCGCCCATGAGGCTGAGTTCAGCGTGTTCGACGCGCAAGCGGGCTCCGGATCGTTGGGTTAAACTGGCCGCGACTTATAACATTCCGCGCCCGGCGAAGTAAGGGAGCCTCGGATTTAACAATGATCTCGAGCATGACCGGCTTCGCGCGCCAGGAACGGAGCGGCGCCTTCGGCTCCCTGGTGTGCGAGATCCGCAGCGTCAACCACCGCTTCCTCGACGCCACCGTCCGACTGCCCGACAGCTGCCGCGCCCTGGAATCGGAGCTCCGCCAGAAGCTCGCCGGCGAGCTGCGCCGCGGCAAGGTCGATTGCACGCTGCAGCATCGAGCGCCCATCGCCCCCGCACTGCAGGTCGATGAGGCCACGCTCGCGCCCCTGCTGGCGCGCGGCCAGCAGCTCGTGAAGGAGCTGGCCGGACAGGGCCAGATCAATGTGCTCGACCTGCTGCGCTGGCCCGGCGTCCTGCGCGAAGCGCAGCCGGATGTGGAAGCGCTGTCCGCCGCCGTGCGCGAGCTGTTCGACAGCACCCTCGAGGGCCTGCGTGCGGCGCGCTATCGCGAGGGAGAACGTCTCACGGAACTGATCGCCCAGCGCTGCGACGCGCTCGCCGCGCTGATCGCGCAGGTGCACGCGCGGCTCCCCGAGGTGCTCGCCCGCGTGCGCACACGGCTCCAGGAGCGGCTGGCCGAACTCGGCGGCGAGCTGAACCAGGAGCGCATCGAACAGGAGATCGTCCTGCTGCTGCACCGGCTCGATGTCGCCGAGGAACTCGACCGGCTCAGCGGGCATATCGTCGAAGCGCGCCACACGCTGGTGGCGCCCGAGGCCGCCGGGCGGCGGCTCGATTTCCTGCTGCAGGAATTCAA
>JANXYA010000236.1 GCA_025350345.1 Gammaproteobacteria bacterium | reverse complement strand
CGCCGCGCGTCCTAGACGTTGCGGCGGTACTGCCCGCCGACTTCATATAGCGCGTGCGAGATCTGCCCGAGGGAGCAGCTCTGCACGGCCTGCAGCAGTTCGGCGAAGACATTGCCGTCGCGCGCCGCCACGGCCTGCAATCGTGCCAGCGCGGCGGCGCGTTGCGCGGCGTTGCGGGCCTGGAAAGCGCGCACACCGTTGACCTGGTGCTGCTTCTCTTCATCGGTGGAGCGAATGAGCGGTACCGCGGCGCGCCCCGCCGCGGCGTCACCGCCAGCGAGAAAGGTGTTGACGCCGATGAGCGGCAGCGTGCCGTCGTGCTTGCGGGTCTCGTAGTAAAGACTCTCCTCCTGGATGCGGGCGCGCTGGTACATCGTCTCCATGGCGCCGAGCACACCGCCGCGTTCCGCAATCGCCTCGAATTCCTTGTAGATCGCCGCCTCCACCAGGTCGGTGAGATAGTCCATCAGGAAGGAGCCGGACCAGGGATTCTGGTTCAGGTTGAGCCCGAGCTCGCGATTGATGATGAGCTGGATCGCCACCGCCCGGCGCACGCTCTCCTCGGTGGGCGTGGTGAGCGCCTCGTCGTAGGCATTGGTATGGAGCGAATTGCAGTTGTCGAACAGGGCGTAGAGGGCCTGGAGCGTCGTGCGGATGTCGTTGAACTGGATTTCCTGCGCGTGGAGGGAGCGGCCGGAGGTCTGGATGTGGTACTTCAGCATCTGGCTGCGCGCATCGCCGTGGTACAGATCGCGCATGGCGCGCGCCCAGATGCGCCGCGCCACGCGCCCGATCACGGCGTACTCCGCGTCCATGCCGTTCGAAAAGAAGAACGACAGGTTGGGCGCAAAGTCATCGATCTTCATGCCGCGCGCCAGGTAGTACTCGACGATCGTGAAGCCATTGGCCAGGGTGAAGGCCAGCTGGCTGATGGGGTTCGCCCCCGCTTCGGCGATGTGGTAGCCGGAGATCGATACCGAATAGAAATTGCGCACCTTGTGCTCGATGAAATACTGCTGCACGTCGCCCATCATGCGCATGGCGAATTCGGTGGAGAAGATGCAGGTGTTCTGCGCCTGATCCTCCTTGAGGATGTCGGCCTGGACGGTGCCGCGCACCAGCGCGAGGGATTCGGCACGCAGGCGCGCATAATCTTCCGCCGTCAGGACGCCGGGGGCCACCATCCGCTCCCCGGAGATGCCGAGCAGTGCGAGCCCGCTCCCGTCGTGCCCGGGCGGAAGCTCGCCGACGTAGGCTGGCACGGTGAGCCCCTGCGCGCGCAGCTCCTCGTGGAGCGAGGCGATGCGCCGCTGCGCCGCGGGCCAGCGCTCCGCAGATCGCAGGAATTTCTCGACCCGCTGGTCGATCGCGGTGTTCATGAACATCGCCAGGATGATCGGCGCCGGGCCGTTGATCGTCATCGACACCGAAGTCGTGGGCAGGCACAGATCGAAGCCCGAATACAGCTTCTTCATGTCATCGAGCGTCGCGACCGAGACCCCCGAATTGCCGGTGCGGCCGTACACGTCCGGACGCGTGTCCGGATCCTCCCCGTACAGCGTCGTGGAATCGAAGGCGGTGGACAGGCGCGTGGCCGGCTGCCCCTGCGCCAGCAGATGGAAGCGGCGATTGGTGCGCTCCGGCGGCCCTTCGCCGGCGAACATGCGCGTCGGGTCCTCCGCTTCGCGCCGATAGGGGTAGACGCCGCCCGTGTAGGGATAGGCGCCGGGCAGGTTCTCGCGGCCGAGGAAGTGCAGCAGCTCACCCCAGTCCTTGAGCCGCGGCACGGCCAGTTTCGGGATGCGGCTGTGGCTCATGGTCTCGGAGTAATTCTCGCCCTTGAGCGTCTTGCCGCGCACGCGGAACTGGAAGGTGTCGGCAGTGGCGGCTGCCGCCCGGGCCGGCCAGGACCTGAGCAGGCCGACCCCTTCGGCGCCGATCGCTTCCAGTGCGTGGTTGTAGGCCCGCCGCAGCTCGACCCGCGTCGCATCTCCCGCCCCGTCCTCGAGCGCCGCCGCAGCGAAAGGCTCGACCGGCGTGGGCAGGGCCGGATCGTGCAGGCCCCTGAGCGATTCGTACAGCGAATAGGCCAGCCGCGCACTGGCGGCCGCGCGCTCGAGCTGCTCGCCGGCGCGCCGGCCGGCGCTGGCGATTTCGGCCAGATAGCGGCTGCGGGCGCTGGGAATCAGCGGCTCGCGCGAGCGGAAGACGGTGTCGCCCGTCTCCACGGGCACCCCGTCACGCTCCGCCCAACGGAGCTTGCCGACCGCCTTGCGATCGAGTGCGGCCAGCAGGGCCGCGAACAGGCGATTGACGCCCGGATCATTGAAGCGGCTCGCGATCGTGGGGAAGACCGGCGCTTGCTCGGCGCCGAGCGCGGCCTGCTCCGGATGGTTGCGCCGCCACTGCTTGCGCACGTCGCGCAGCGCGTCCTCCGCGCCCCGCTTCTCGAACTTGTTGATGGCGATCATCTCGGCGAAATCGAGCATGTCGATCTTCTCGAGCTGGCTCGCCGCTCCGTATTCACTCGTCATGACGTAGACGGGCAGGTCGACCAGATCGACAATCTCGGTGTCGCTCTGGCCGATGCCGGCGGTCTCGACCAGCACCAGGTCAAAGCCCGCCTGCGTGTACAGCTCGATCACCTCGCGCAGCACGGCGGAGGTGGCTAGATGCTCCCGCCGCGTGGCCAGCGAGCGCATGAAGATCGACGGTGAGGCCAGCGCATTCATGCGGATGCGATCGCCGAGCAGCGCACCGCCGGAGCGGCGCCGCGTCGGGTCGATGGCGACCACCGCGATCTGGCGGTCGGGAAAGCTGCGCACGAAGCGCTGCAGCAGCTCGTCGGTGAGCGAGCTCTTGCCGGCCCCGCCGGTGCCGGTGATGCCGATGACCGGCGCGGCGCGCTTGCCGCGCCCGAGTGCCTGGCGGATCAGCTCGCCGGCGCGCCCGTCGCCCTCGCCGGCCTCGAGCGCGGTGATGGTCGCGGCGATGTGCGCATGGTCGCGGGCGTTGAGGGGACCGAAGCTGTAGGCCGGGCGCCGCGCCGCGCGCACGCGCGCGAACACGTCATCGATCATGCCGTTGAGGCCAAGACGCCGGCCGTCCTCCGGGGTGTAGATCTTCTCGACGCCATGGCGCTCGAGCGCGGCGATCTCCGCGGGGGCAATCGTGCCGCCGCCGCCCACGATGATGCGGATATGCGCGGCGTTGAGCTCGCGCAGCATGTCGACCATGTAGGTGAAATATTCGTTGTGGCCGCCCTGGTAGGAACTGACGGCGATGCCGTCGGCGTCTTCCTGGATGGCCGCGCGCACGATGTCGGCGACGCTGCGGTTGTGCCCCAGGTGCACCACTTCCGCGCCATGCGCCTGCAGGAGCCGGCGGATCATGTTGATCGCAGCATCGTGGCCGTCGAACAAGGAGGCGGCACTCACGAAGCGCAGCGGGCGCACCGCGGGTACGGCGGTGGGGGCCCCGTGGGGCGCGGCCACGGAGCGATCAGCCTTGGGAGTCATGCAATTCCGGCTTCCCTGGAATGTTACCGGAGAGTATGATCTTGCCGGAGATGAGCGTCAATCGCCCCCTGATGTTGCGCCGCACCCGGCGACCGACCGCCCCCGCCGCCAAGGGCGGGGCGGGGAGCACGGCCTCGCCCTGGCGCAACCATCGCAAGGCGCGCAGCGATCGCGGCATCAAGCGCGATGCGGTCATACGCGCCGCCGCCCGGGCCTTCAACGCCCGGGGGTTCCACAACACCACCCTCGATGGCATCGCCAGCGCCCTGGAAGTCACCAAGCCGACACTCTATTACTACGTCGAGAACAAGGAGCAGCTCCTGTTCGAGTGCTTCCGCGCCGGGCTGGAGCCGATCCGGACGGCGATTGTCGAGGCGAGGCAGGGCGGGGTGCCGGCCCGCACGCGGCTGTGCGCCGTGCTGCTGCGCTACGCCCAGGCCATCGCCTCCGAGTTTGGCTGGTGCATGGTGCGGGCCGAGGACCAGGACCTGGGCGCCGCCATGCAAAAGCACGTCAAGGCGCTGAAATCAGAGATCGACCAGGGCATCCGGCGGCTGATCCGCGAGGGCATGGCCGACGGCTCGATCAGCGAATGCGATCCGAAAATGACGGCATTCGCGCTCGCCGGTGCGCTCAACTGGATCGCCCACTGGTATCGCGACGATCAGTCCCTGTCGGCGGCGCAGGTGGCGGAGCAATTCCTCACGCTGTTCGAGAACGGGCTGCGCCCGCGCATCGCCTGAGCCCCGGCCGGCGCCTGAGCGTAAGCGCCTTGTAACCCCATGGTTTGAGCCCCGTGAGTCGCGGTCGGCGAGGCTGTGCCCGTCGATAGCAACCATGGGAGATCACGATGAAGACCTTCGGAAGTTGTTTTGGCCGGCTGCTGCTGGCGCTGATGCTGGGCCTCGGGGCCGGCATGGCTGAGGCCGGCAGCTACAACCGGCTGGTGGTATTTGGTGACAGCCTGTCCGATCCGGGAAATTTCTACGCTGCATTTGGACTGTACACCCTCGCACCTTACTCGCCGATTCCCCCGGCGCCCTACGAGGTGGGTGACATGCATTTCAGCAACGGAGCGACCTGGGTCGAGCAGCTGGCTGCCGATCTCCACCTGCAAGCCAGCGCCGGGCCGGCGCTGCGTTCTCCGGGAGTGGCGAGTAACTACGCGGTCGGCGG
>JANXYA010000315.1 GCA_025350345.1 Gammaproteobacteria bacterium | reverse complement strand
CCTCGCGCAGCAGCTGCTGTCCCAGTTGCGGGCCACGGAACTGCACACGGTACCCGGTGAGCACGACACCACTGATCCGACCGCCACGGAATATTTCAGCCGCTTCGGCAAGGCCTCCGGCAACCGGGGCTACTACAGCTTCGATCACGCCGGCGTCCATTTCGTTGCGCTGATCAACGTCCTGCAGTTCAAGCCCGGCGGCCTGGGGACCCTCGGGCCTGAGCAGCTGGCCTGGGTGGCGGCCGACCTGAAGGGCCGTTCGTCGAGCACGCCTATCGTCGTCATGGCGCACATGCCGCTCTGGACCATTCATGAGCCCTGGGGCTGGGGCACGGGCGATGCGGATCAGCTCATGCCGCTCTTGCGCCGGTTTGGTTCCGTCACGGTACTCAATGGCCACATCCACCAGATCGTGCAAAAAGTCGAAGGCCACGTGACCTTTCACACCGCGCGCTCCACCGCTTATCCCCAACCTGCTCCCGGAGAGGGCTCCGGGCCAGGTCCCCTCAAGGTACCCTCGGACCTGCTGCCCAGGAGCCTGGGATTCACCAGTGTCTCCGTCGTGAGGTATCCGCGCTCACTCGCGCTCAATGACCTCACCCTCGCCTGAGCGGATGGGGACCTCATGTATTGGAGTGCAATTGTGATTCGAGAACATCGACGATTCCTGCTGACCCTGATGTGCACCGCGTTGCTGGGCGGCACGGCGGCGAGCGTGCGCGGTTGGGCGGAGACGCCGGCACCGGCGACGATCGTCATCAAGGACTTCATGTTTGCGCCAAATTCATTGACGATCAGGACCGGCTCGCCAGTAACCTGGGTGAACAACGATGACGAACCGCACAGCGTCGTCAGCGACTCGGGCCTGTTCCGCTCCGGTGGACTGGACACCGGTGAGAAGTATTCCTTCAAATTCGACCAGCCGGGCACCTACCACTTCACCTGCTCGATTCATCCTCGCATGGTGGGAACGATCATCGTCCAGTGACTAGTTCACGGTGATCGTCACGGCATTCGAGGCAATGCCATTGGCCACGACTTCCAGGTTGGTGGCACCCACCTCCACATTCGCGGGTACATCGAAATGCGTGGACACCAACGCGCTTCCGGTGGCTACACCCATGGTGCTGTGATCATGGGTACGCGCGTACACCACATGGCCGCTCGCCAGGTTGGTGAGCCGCACCAGGGGGTAATTGGTCGCGGATTCAAACTCGTCACCATAGGAAGCCGCCTGCGACAGGCCGTTGAATTGCCTGCCATCGATCGCGTAGCTACTGCCGCGCGTCACTGCAGACGGGAAGTCCTGGATCGTCGGCGCCCAGGCCGCCTGCGGCTGCCCCTGGGGCTGGTAAATTGCCGGCCCCGCGGGGCCGTAGATCAATGCGTTACCGTCGGGCAGCGTCAGCAGCGCGATGGCCATCACGTTCACCGCTGGGGTGAGATTCACGCCATCGAACTCGTAGAGCTGTCCGTTCTTCGCGCTCTGCAACAGGACATGGCCACTGGGAAGGAGCAAGGCGCTCGTATCGGTATCGTTGTCCCCGTTCGGGAAATCGGGCCCTGCGCTCCAGCTGCCCAGGCCTTCGGAATCCGCGCCGGGATGATAGATGGCGATGTGCGTCCCCGACGCGAACACGCTGCCATCAGGCAGCAGCAGGCCCGGTCCGACCTCTCCTGGAGGAAAATAGATCAGGCTGCCGGCAGGACCATAGGTCAGCCCATTGGGCGTATCGGTAGGCGTATGAAGATCAACAAACGTGTTGCCATTGCTGAACCATTGCTGGACAGCCGGCACGTAGCGTTCTGCATGCGGCGCGTTCTGGACATCGTAGGTGAACACCGAGCCATCGGGCAGCAACGTCCAGCCCTCTTCGGCATTGAAATCGGCTTTATTCGTCGAAGCCAGCGCCGTCCAGGTCAGGGTCGCCGGGTCCAGTGCGGCCATCTGTTCATCGAGTTTGCGGCCCACGACGAAACGCCCGTCCGGCAATACCACCGACGGGGAATCACCGATGTAATCCCAGCCCGCCGGCGGATTCAGCGGGGTCCACAGATCGAGCTGCGGGTCGTACACCGCGCCTTGCGCGGTCAATGTGAAGACGCCCTGGTTGTACTCGCCCCCGACGATGACGACCCGCCCATCGGCCAGCACGGCAGAGGCGAAGGCGCTGGGCACGTACCCTGCTGGCAGGCTCGCCAGTTGCGACCAGGTGCCGTGGACATAGCTGCCGAACGCGTCCGGCGTGAGCCTGTACCAGGCACTGACGGTGGCTCCCGGGACCGAGGCCGCATCGCCTTGCACCATGATCGTGCCGTCGGTGAGCAGGAACGCCAGGGAAAAGGAATCCGGCGGCGCCTGGTCCAGGCTCGTGACGGTGGCAATAGGGGACGGAGGTGGTGGGGGCGCAGCTGCTGGCGCGCCGGAACCGCCGCACCCGGCCACGGCGAGGACACAGGTGAGCGTTGCACACCAGCAGGCTCTCAGGACCAGCATTCACCACCCTCCGCAATTTGCACCTATGTGCGCGGTCGTACGGAAACCTGAGCGCACTCGGCGCACCATCGTGGCTCAAGGAGTCCCGTATGCACAAATCTTCCCGAATCACTCTACTGTTCGCGCTCGCCGGCGGCATTTTGTCCGCAGGTTGCGCCACTTCCGGCGCCAATAATCGCCCGCTTGCCGGGGATTACGCGAACTATGGAACCATCCAGTCCATAGAACAGGTGTCTTCGGGCGGAGGCTCGACCGTAGCCGGCACGTTGGCCGGCGCGGCAGTCGGCGGCGTCATCGGTCACCAGATGGGCTCCGGCCGCGGCAACGATGTGGCTACGGTGGCCGGCGCGGTCGGCGGTGCCATCGTGGGTCACGAAATCCAGGAGAATGCCCAGGAGCAGCGCGCGGGCCAGAATTCATACCGGATCGAGGTGCGGATGCGTCGCGGCGGAATGCGCACGTTCACCGAGAGCGATGCGGGCAACCTGCGCGTCGGGCAGGAAGTGCGTATCGAGGGCGATCACATCCAGGTGTGATGGGCGCCAGAGGCACTCGCTGGAGGCACTCGATCATCGCGCAACCGTCACCCGACTGGCGTGGCGGTTGCGCAATTCCTCAACGACCGCCTGGACACCGAGCCCGCGGCTGCGCAGCAGCACCAGCAGGTGGAATAACAGATCGGCAGCTTCGCCCAGCACCCGCTCGTCCGACTCCCCCGCCCCGGCGAGCGCCACCTCGAGCCCTTCCTCGCCCACTTTCTGCGCCATGTGCCTGACGCCGTCGTGATAGAGCTTGGCCGTGTAGCTTCCCTCGGGGCTGCCGGCAATGCGCACGGCGATGATCTGCTCGAGCTCCGCAATGAAGGCGACGCGCTCGGCCGCCGTCGCGGGTTCATTCCCGAAGCAGGTCGCTGTGCCAAGATGGCAGACCGGTCCTACCGGTAGCGCCGTGACCAGCAGCGCATCCGCATCGCAATCGTGCCGGATGTCCACGATTTCAAGCCCATGCCCTGAAGTCTCGCCTTTCACCCACAATTGCTGGCGCGAGCGGCTGTAGAACACGGCGCGGCGCCCCTCGAGCGAGGCGCGCAGTGCCTCGCGATTCATATATCCCAGCATCAATACCGCGCCGCTCGTGGCATGTTGCACGATCGCGGGCAGCAGGCCCTGCTGCTTGTCCCAGGCGAGCTGCTCGATGTCGGCAAACTTGAGCTTCATGGTCGCACCTCGATGCCGCGGGACTGCAGGTATTGCTTGAGCGCCCCGATGGCGATTTGGCCGGAATGAAACACGCTGGCGGCGAGGGCCGCGTCGACCCCGCCTTGCGTGAAGGCCGCGACAAAATGCTCCGGCGTGCCCGCGCCGCCCGAGGCCACCAGCGGCACCCGGCACTGTGCGCGCACGGCGCACAGCTGCCCGATGTCGTAGCCGGCGCGCACGCCGTCGGCAGCCATGCAGTTGAGCACGATCTCCCCCGCGCCGCGATCCTGCACCTCGCGCACCCAATCCAGCGTGGAACGTCCCGCGTCGCGGGCGCGGGTGGGGTCCCCCGTGTACTGGCAGACGTGAAACCCGGTCGGGGTCGTCTGGCTATCGACGCCAACCACGACGCACTGTGCGCCAAAGCGCCGCGCGAGCTCATCGATCAAGTCGGGGCGCTCCAGCGCCGGCGAGTTCACGGAGATCTTTTCGGCTCCGGCGGCCAATATCCCCTCGGCGTCGCCCACCGAGCGGACGCCGCCGGCCACGCAGAACGGAATATCGAGGACTTCGGCGACACGGCTGACCCAGGCACAATCGACCGTACGGCCTTCGGGACTGGCGCTGATATCGTAGAACACCAGCTCGTCGGCACCGGCGTCGCGGTAGCGTCTCGCCAGCTCGATGATTTCCCCGACCACGCGATGGTCACGAAATCGCTGGCCCTTGACCACCTGGCCGTCACGGACATCGAGACAGGGAATTATGCGACGCGCAAGAATGGCTGCAGCCCCTCCAGTGGCAGACGTTCCTCCAGCAGTGCCTTGCCACTGACAGCCGCCGCAACGCCAGCGGCCGCGAGTGCGTGCAGGTCGGCGAGACTGGAGACGCCGCCGGAGGCCTGCCAATGAATGTCCGGAAATCGTGCCGTGGCGTCGCGATAGAGCGCGATGTTCGGGCCGCCGAGGGCTCCGTCGCGATCGACATCCGTGCACAGCACATGGCGCAGGCCGGCGGACCGGAATCTCTCTATTCCCTGCCAGAGCGACAGACTGGTGCCCTGCTGCCAGCCCCGGGTTCGCAGCAGCGGCGCGCCCTGCGCATCCAATCGGACGTCAAAGGCCAGGGCGATGTGCTCAGGCCCCAACTCCGCGAGCCACGCCACGACCTCCTCCGGCGCTTCCACGGCCGCACTTCCCACGATCACGCGGGCGACGCCCAGCTGCAACAGCTCCACTGCCGCAGAGCGCGTGCGCACGCCACCGCCCACCTGCAGGGCAATACCGTGCTGGGTGGCCAGCGCGGCAATCGTCGCGCGGTTGGCGGGCACGCCGTCGCGGGCGCCGTCCAGGTCGACGATGTGCAGCCAGGGCGCGCCCAGCGCGCGATAGCGTTCCAGCAGTTCATGCGGCTCAAGCGTGTAGCGGGTCTCGGCGCCGAAATCGCCCTTGTGCAGGCGTACGCAGTGTCCGGCGCGCAGGTCGATGGAGGGGATGAGCAGCATTTACAGGTCCAGGAAATTCTGCAGCACTCGCGCACCGGCACCCGCCGAGCGCTCGGGATGAAACTGCACGCCGTGAAAGTTCTCGCGCTGGACGACGGCGCTGATGAGAGGACCGTAGGTCGTGGCGGCAGCAGTGTGCTCCGCCACCGGCGCCGCGTAGCTGTGGGCAAAATAGAAATGCTCGTCTTCCTGCAGACCTGCCAGCAACGGGTTCTCGCGCAGCTGCTGGCAGGTGTTCCAGCCCATATGCGGTACGGGCTGCCCCTGGGCCGATGGCATGCGGCGCACGCTTCCCGGGAGCAGCCCCAAGCCTGCGGTGTCCCCCTCCTCCGAATGCGTGTACAGCAGCTGCATCCCCAGGCAGATGCCCAGCAGCGGTTGGTGCAGGTTCTGGATGCAATCGATGAGCCCGGCGGCGCGCAGCCTCGCCATGCCATCGGCGGCGGCGCCGACTCCGGGCAGCAGCACACGCGGTGCCGCAGCCACCGTGGCAGGATCGGCGCTGACCAGGCTGCGCGCTCCGAGGCGATCGAGGGCGTAGCGAAGCGAGGCGAGATTGGCGCCGCCATTGTCGATGACGACCACCTCCACCGCGCTCACAAGGCACCCCTCACAGAATACCCTTGGTGCTGGGCAGGTCCTGGCCTTCGCGACGCAGCGCGGGCCGCAGGGCGCGCCCCACGCCCTTGAAGCAGGCTTCGATCATGTGGTGCGTGTTCTCGCCGCGCACGGTGAGGTGCAGTGCGCAACCGAGCGCGTCGCTCAGCGAGCGGAAGAAATGGGGCACGAGTTCGGTCGGCAATGCGCCCACCTGTCCGCGGCCAAACTGCCCTTCGAAGACGAAGTAGGCGCGCCCCGACAGGTCGATGGCCACCTGCGCTTCCGCCTCGTCCATCGCCAGCAGGAAGCCGTAGCGGCCGATGCCAGTCTTGTCGCCCAGTGCATGGCGCAAGGCCCCACCGAGGGCCAGGGCGCAGTCCTCGACGGTGTGGTGCTCGTCGATCTGCAGATCTCCCCGGCAGCTCATATGCATGCCAAAACCCCCGTGCTTCGCGAGCTGCTCGAGCATGTGATCGAAGAAACCGATGCCGGTGCTGGCACGAATCGACCTGTCGCCATCCAGTTCGACGGTCACATCGATGGCCGTTTCCCGCGTGCGCCGCTCGATGCGCGCGCGGCGAGCCAGCAGTTCGTGCACGACATCGGGCCAGGCCTCGCCGGCCGCCGCCGGATGCCGCACGCGCAGACCCCGGACCCCGAGGTTAGCGGCCAGCTGCAGATCGCTGTCGCGATCGCCGATCACCGCGCTGCGCGCGCCATCGAAACTGTGGATGCGCCGCCAGTCGCGCAGCAGGCCCGTCTGCGGCTTGCGGCAATCACAACCCTCCTCGATGCGGTGCGGGCAGATGCAGATCGCCTCGAAGACGATGCCCTGCGAGGTGAGCGCACGCAGGATGAAATCCTGGCAGCGCTCAAATTCGGCGCGCGGAAACCTCGCCGTGCCCAGTCCGTCCTGATTGCTCACCATGACGAAGCGGTAGCCCGCGTCCCGCAGGGTTGCGAGCGCGGCGAACACTCCGGGAATGAAGCGGATCTTTTCGAGGGCGTCGACCTGCTCGTCGGCGGGCTCCTCCACCAGCGTGCCGTCGCGGTCGATGAACAGGGTCGGTGCAAGGTCAGGCGCAACTGCAGTCATGACAGGCTCGCCAGCAATCGATCATTCTCTTCCCGAATGCCGACGCTGATGCGCAGGGCCTCACCGAGGCCAGGCGCGCGCCGCAGGTCACGCACCAGGAGTCCGGCGGCATGCGCGCGCGCCAGTGCCAAACCGGCATCGGCGAACTCGACCAGCAGGAAATTTGCGGCGCTCGGCCAGACCCGCAACACCCCGGGCCGTCTCGCGAGCTCAGCGGCGAGCCGCTCCCGCTCCCGGCTCAGCGCCCGCATGCGCTCCCGGACCAAGGCGAGATTGTCTGCCTGCAGCGTGCGAAACACCGCTTCGATGCTCAGCTGAGTGATGGCGTAGGGCGGGATCACCCGCTGCAGCAGCGCGACGATGTCCGGGTGCGCCAGCAGCACCCCGCACCGTGCGCCGGCCAGAGCGTAGGCCTTGGAGAGCGTGCGCAGCACCACCACTCCGGGATGGGCGCCAAGCTCCGCGCTCAGGGAAGGCTCCCCGGAGAACTCCACATAAGCTTCATCGACGACCAGCAGCGCGCGCCCGGACAGCGCGCGGGCGAGTTCCAGCAGGGTCGCGCGATCAAAGGCATTGCCGGTCGGATTGTTGGGCGAGCACAGGTACACCAGTCGCACCGCCGGCGTCAGCGCCGCGAGCAACGCGCTCAGCTCCAGGCTGAAGCCCGTCTCGCGCCGCAGCTGCACCTCGATGACCGTCGCGCCCTGGATGCGCGCGGCGAGGCTGTACATGCCGAAGGTCGGCGGAGTGATCAGTACGGCGTCCCTACCGTCGCGGCAATAGGCGCGCGTCAGCAGGTCGATCGCCTCATCGCTCCCTCGACAGGGCAAGACAGAAGCGGCCTCGAGCCCATAGAGCGTTGCCAGGCGGGCGGCGAGTGCGCGCGGGTGCGGCTCGGGATAGCGATTGAGGCCCGCCGCGCTCGCATCGAGCGGCGCGCGCCATGGCAGCTCATTGGCGTGCAGGCGCACCAGCCCGGGCTCCCAGCTGGCGTGCTGGTAGGGTTGCAGCGCCTGGATTTCAGGGCGCGCCAGAGCGGTAATCCAGTTCATGCCGGGCGCCCGGCGCGCAGTGCACCCGTGCCGCGCAGCTGCGTCAGTCGCACCTCTACCGCGGCGGCGTGCGCCTCGAGCCCCTCGAGGCGCGCGAGCGTGGCGGCCACGGGCCCGAGTTGCTGCAGGCCCTCGGCGCTGAGTTCCTGCACCGTCATGCGGCGCACGAAATCGCTCACCGACAGAGCGCTGTAGGCGCGCGCGTACCCGTAGGTCGGGAGCACATGATTGGTGCCCGAGCAGTAATCGCCCAGCGGCTCGGGCGACCAGCTGCCGAGGAAGACCGAGCTCGCCGTCGTGATGGAGTCCAGGAGCGCGCGTGGCGCGCGCGTCTGGATCAACAGGTGCTCGGGCGCATAGCTCTCGGCGATCGCCACGGCGGCGGCCAGATCCGGCACCACGATCAATCGTGCCGCAGCCAGCGAGCGCTCGAGTATCGAGCGGCGCGGCTGCCCCGCTACGAGGGCGGCAATCCGCGCGGCGACAGCAGTGGCCAGCGCCGCGGACGTGGTCACCAGCAGCGCCTGCGCCTGCGGGTCATGCTCCGCCTGCGCCAACAGATCGAGGGCCACAAAAGAGGCGTCCGCACCGTCATCGGCGATGACCATCACTTCAGAAGGCCCGGCCGGCATGTCCATCGCCGCGCCCTCCGGATCGCTGGCGCACAGCTGCTTGGCGGCCGTGACCCAGCGATTGCCGGGGCCGAAGATCTTCGCGACCTTGGGGATGCTCCCGGTGCCGTAGGCCATCGCCGCGATGGCCTGCGCGCCACCTGCCTTGAACACCGATTCGATGCCGCACAGGCGCGCCACGACCAGCACCGCCGGATCAGCCGTGCCGTCGCGGCGCGGCGGCGTGCACAGCACGCGCTGCGGGCAGCGCGCCAGCCTCGCAGGCACGGCCAGCATGATCGCGGTCGACGGCAAGGGCGCGGAGCCGGCTGGCACATACAGGCCGACGGACTGGATGGGGCGCACCAGCTGCTCGCAGCGCACACCGGGCTGGGTCTCCAGGCTGACCTCGCGTGGCGACAGCGCGCGCTGAAAAGCAGCGACATTCTCGATCGCGACCCGCAGGGCACCGAGCGCTTCGGGCGCGAGCTGCGATTCGGCGGCCACAAATTCCGCGGGCGAGACCTGCAGCGGGCCCAGCTCAGCCTGGTCAAATTCGCGCGCGTAGGCGCGCAGGGCCACATCGCCGTCGCGGCGCACCTTAGCGATGATCGCGCGCACCTGAGGGAGCAGGTCCGGGCCGGGCGGTGCCGGCGGACGCGCCAGCGCGGCGCGCCGGCCCGCCTCATCCAGTGCTTGCCAGTCCAATCGCTCCATAGTTCAGGCCAGCATCTTCTCGACCGGAAGGACCAGCACAGCGCTGGCCCCCACCTTTTTCAGGCTCTCGAGGGTTTCCCAGAACACGTTTTCGCGGCAGACCGCGTGCACCACGACGCGCTCAGGGTGCCCCTCGAGCGGGATGATGGTCGGCGATTCGCTCCCCGGCAGGAGCTTGCGGATCGCCGGGAGCGCTGCCCGCGGTGCGTGCAGCATGATGTACTTGCTCTCCTTGACCTGCTCCACGCCATCGATGCGCATCAGCAATCGCCCCACCCATTCACTCTTGATTGCTGACAGGATCACCGGGGTGCGGATCAGCACGGCGTGACTCTCGAGCACCGTGTAGACCTCACGCAGGTGATTGGCCTGCAGGGTGGACCCGCTGGACACCAGATCACAGATCAGATCGGCCCGTCCCAGGCGCGGTGCGATCTCCACCGCGCCCGAAAGCGTCACGATCTCCGCCGCGATCGCCTGGCGCCTTAGGAACTGATCGAGCATGAATGGAAAGGTGGTCGCGATACGCTTGCCGCGGAGCGATTCCAGGCCGTCAAAGGTTGCGCCTTCAGGCACGGCGAGCGCGAGCCGGCAGCGGCCAAAATCGAGGTCACGCACCGTTTCGAAGCGGGCGGTGGCGCCGCGCGCCGCCATTTCGAGGCGCCGCTCTTCGAGCACGTTCAGCCCCACGAGGCCGAGATCGCAGACGTCTTCCTGCACCAGGTCCGGAATGTCGTCATCGCGCACGAACAGCACGTCGAGCGGCATGTTCTCGCCGAAGCCCATCAGCTGATCCTTGCCGCGCGAGAGCTTCAGGCCGCAGCGAACGAGCAGGTCGAGCGACGGGTCGGTCAGGCGTCCCGACTTCTGCACCGCAAGCTTGAGCCGCGGCTCCTTATCCACGGAGAGGAGCGCCCAGCCGCTTGCTGGCGAGCGCATAGCCGCCATTGCCCTGCGCCAGGTAGCGCGCGACGCGGCCAATGGTGGTCACGCTCACGCCGGTGTGTCCGTGGATCTCGCGATACGGCAGGCCGCGCTCCAGATCGCGGACCACGGCCCAGCGATCCGCCATGGCCTGCAGCTCCGCTGGGGTACACAGATCCCGCAGAAAAGCGCGACATTCCTCCACGCTGCGCAAAGTCAGCAGTGCCTCGGCGAGGCGCTGCTCGGCCACGGATTCCTGGCGACTGGAATAGTCCTTGTGCGGTTTCATAGGTTGTACTACTGTATTAACGCGTTAATACATGATACCACGGCGCGGGCCAGCATGCCTGCTCCTTGATATTCCCGCTGAAACAAAGACTTGCACACCGTTCAGGCAAACCGGCCTGATGATGGCGGCCCGGAAAGCCGCTAGACTCCCTACCAGGGCGGGGCCTTCAGGCCCTCTGCCTACGTCGCTCGGACGGTTCCGGGCGCTGACGTGAGATACGACCAATGACTGATTTTCCTGCCGGCCAGCGGCGCTTCGCGCGCATCGATCGCCTGCCTCCCTATGTCTTCAATGTCACCGCCGAGCTGAAGCTGGCCGCACGCCGGCGCGGCGAGGACATCATTGACCTGAGCATGGGCAACCCCGACGGAGCCACCCCGGCGCACATCGTCGCCAAGCTCATCGATGTGGCGGCCGAATTCGCCGCCGGTGATCATCTGTACGCCATCCCGACGGATGTGGCCAAGAAC
>JANXYA010000213.1 GCA_025350345.1 Gammaproteobacteria bacterium | reverse complement strand
TTCGACCTTGCGCTGCGCCTTTTCGATCTGGCGCGTGAGCATGCCGCTCTCGATGACCTCTCCTGCCTTCATGCCGGCCATCTGCAGCCAGCGCTTGGTGCGGGCCGGATCGCCGAAGATGCGCATCAGGTTGTCTTCCATCGACAGGTAGAAGCGGCTCGAGCCCGGATCTCCCTGGCGACCGGAGCGGCCGCGCAGCTGGTTGTCGATGCGGCGGGATTCGTGGCGCTCGGTACCGATGATGTGCAGGCCGCCGGCCGCGATCACCGCGTTGTGGCGCTCCTGCCAGGCGGAGCGCACCGAGCTGCGCGCGTTCTCGTCGGTCTCTTCGGGCAGCGCGTGCAGCTCGGCCTCCAGATTGCCGCCCAGCACGATGTCCGTGCCGCGGCCGGCCATGTTGGTGGCGATGGTCACCGTGCCCGGGCGGCCGGCCTGCGCGATGATGTGCGCCTCGCGCTCGTGCTGCTTGGCGTTGAGCACGTTGTGCTCGATGCTGTCCTTCTGCAGGAGCCCGGCCAGGTACTCCGAGGTCTCGATCGAGGTGGTGCCCACCAGCACCGGCTGCTTGCGCGCCACGCAATCGCGGATGTCGGCGATGATCGCCTCGAACTTGTCCCCCTGCGTCAGGTAGACGTGATCGGCGCTGTCCTTGCGGATCATCGGCCGGTGTGTGGGGATGACGACCACCTCCAGCCCGTAGATCTGCAGGAACTCCGGCGCTTCCGTGTCGGCCGTGCCGGTCATGCCGGCGAGCTTGCGGTAGAGCCGGAAATAGTTCTGGAAGGTGATCGAGGCGACGGTCTGGGTCTCCTCGCGCACCTTCACGCCTTCCTTGGCCTCGACCGCCTGGTGCAGGCCGTCGGACCAGCGCCGCCCGATCATCGTGCGGCCGGTGAACTCATCGACGATGATCACCTCGCCGTTCCGTACGATGTATTCCACGTCGCGCTTGTAGAGGGCGTGGGCCCGCAGGGCCGCGTTGAGGTGATGCATCAATCGCACGTTGGCCGCGTCGTACAGGCTGTCGCCCTCGCGCAGGAGCCCCGACTCGAGCATCAGGCGCTCGACGTTCTCGTGGCCGTCCTCGGTGAGATGGACCTGCTTGCCCTTCTCGTCGACCGAGAAGTCGCCGGGCCCTTCCTCCTCCTTCTGGCGCTGGAGCCGTGGGACCAGGGCATTGATGCGCTGGTAGACCTCGGTGCTCTCCTCCGCCGGACCGGAGATGATCAGCGGCGTGCGCGCCTCGTCGATCAGGATCGAATCGACCTCGTCGATGATGGCGTAGGTCAACGAGCGCTGCACGCGCTCCTCGAGCCGGAACGCCAGGTTATCGCGCAGATAGTCGAAGCCGAATTCGTTGTTGGTGCCGAAGGTGATGTCGCAGGCGTAGGCCGCGCGCTTCTCGGCGGACTCCTGCTGGCTGCGGATCACGCCGACGGTGAGGCCGAGGAAGCGATAGATGGGCCCCATCCAGTCCGCATCGCGCTGCGCGAGGTACTCATTGACCGTCACGATGTGCACGCCATTGCCCGGCAGCGCGTTCAGGTACGCCGGGAGGGTCGCGACCAGCGTCTTGCCCTCGCCGGTCCGCATCTCGGCAATCTTGCCCTGGTGGAGGGCCAGTCCGCCGACCAGCTGCACGTCGAAGTGCCGCATCTTCAGCACCCGCCGCGCCGCCTCGCGCACCACGGCAAAGGCCTCGGGCTGCAGCTGCTCGAGGCTGGCGCCGGCGGCGAGGCGCTCGCGGAACTCGTCCGTCTTGGCGCGCAGCTGCCCATCGTCCAGGGCGGCGTACTGTTCCTCCAGACCGGCCGACTGCCGCACGGCGCGTCCGAAGCCCTTCACGAGCCGCTCGTTGCGGCTCCCAAACACTCGCGTCAGGGCCTTCAGCACGTGCACTTATCCTTTGGAATCAAGCCCGCAGCCCCAGGGGACGGTGCCTCGAGGACGGGCGGGCGGAACCGCGTATTGTACGGATAGATGGGGCGGGCGGGAATTTGTTCAAGCGGCGGGCCGCTGTGGCGGCGCCCCGGGGCGCTGCCCGGCCGGCACGGCCGTATCGTCAGTGGGCCGGCGTCAGGGGCGCGGCTTCGTGGCCGATGAAGGCCATCGGATCGATCTGCCGCCCGTCCTTCAGCACTTCGAAGTGCACGTGCGGCCCGGTCGAGCGGCCCGTGGATCCCACGACGGCGATCGCCTGGCCACGCTCCACCGTGTCGC
>JANXYA010000191.1 GCA_025350345.1 Gammaproteobacteria bacterium | reverse complement strand
GCCTGGCCGACGGCGATGTCGCCGGCGCGGTTGCAGACGCGACGCGCGCGGCCGAACTCAGTCCCCACGACGCGGACGCCTGGAAACTCTGGGGAGATGCGCTGGTCGTGCAGCGCAAACGGGAGGCCGCCCTGGAAAAATACAACGAGGCCCTCCGGTACGCGCCCCACTGGGCCGCGCTCAAGCAGGCTCGCGACGTCACGGCGAAGCCGCAAAGCTGAATGGAGCGAAAGAATAGGGTGAGTGGATCGATGAGGACGCCGAAGTGGGTCGGAGCGCTCGTCGCGCTCCTGTTCGGTGTCGTGATCATTGCAGCGGACAGGTATGCAAAGCCCAGAGTGGCCGTGGTCGGGCAGCCGCAGTACCACGTCGTGCACGGATGGCCGGTACTGCCCGAGGGGGAGGTGCTGGGCTCGGTCGCGGGGGTCGGCGTGGACTCCCGTGGCAATGTCTGGGTCTTTCACCGGGCAGGCCGGACCTGGCCGCGCTCCGACGTGCTGGAGCTAACGCCCATCGCGCGGCCGACCATCGATGTCTTCGATGGCCGGAGTGGCGCTCTGTTGAAGCGCTGGGGCTCAAGCCTGTTCGCCATGCCGCACGGTCTGACCATCGATGCCCATGACAATGTCTGGTTGACGGACGTGGCCCTGCAACAGGTCTACAAGTTCTCTCCCGAGGGACAGTTGCTGCTGAGCCTGGGGGAGCGCGGCGTGGCGGGCGATGATGAACGTCATTTCAATCGCCCGACTGCAGTGGCCGTCACAGGCGATGGATCGTTCTATGTGAGCGACGGTTACAGGAATACGCGGGTGATGAAATTCAGCGCCGCCGGGAAATTCCTGTTCCAGTGGGGCACCAAGGGAACCGGCCCCGGCGAGTTTGATCTTCCGCATGGGATTGCTCTGGATGCGGCCGGTCATGTGTACGTGGCCGATCGGGAGAACCAGCGCATCCAGGTCTTCGACGCGGCAGGGCACTACCTGACCCAGTGGACCGGCAAGCAACTCGGGCGGCCCTACGCGATCGCCATTGATAAGCAAGGGGAAGCCTACGTTGCCGATGGCGGGGACCAGCCGGACGTCCCGCCGGACCGTTCCGCCTGGGTCCTGGCTCGCCCCGACGGCACGGCGCTTGCTCGCATCGGAAGATTCGGAAACTATGACGGGCAATTCGAGATGGCGCATTCGATCGCGATCGATGCGCAAGGGTCTGTCTACGTCGGCGACATCACGGGCGCGCGCGTGCAGAAGTTTGTCCTGTCGGGTCCTTGACGCCACCACAGGCTCAGTCGCTTACCTACCGTAGACAGGCGGCCTGGATGTCCACCAGCCAGTGGGAGATTCGCGAGGACGATCTGTCGAGCCGCAGCACGCGCGATCTGGTGCGCTTGCACCTCGAGGGTATGCACGCTCATTCCCCGCCGGGCAGCGTATTCGCGCTCGATTTCACGGGACTGACCGTGCCTGAGGTGACGGTGTGGACCGTATGGAGCGACGGTGAGATCGCGGGCATGGGCGCGCTGAAGTATCTGGGCGATCGCGCCGGGGAACTGAAATCGATGCGCACGCACCCGGACTTCCTCCGCCGCGGCGTGGCGTCCGCTCTGCTGGAGCACATCATCGGGGTGGCGCGTGCGCGCGGGATGGCGCGTCTCAGTCTGGAAACGGGCAGCGGCCCCTACTTTGACTCGGCCCTGTCTCTTTACCGCCGTCGCGGGTTCGTCGGCGGAGAGGCGTTTGCAGACTACCAGCGCAGTGCATTCAACCAGATCCTGCACCTGGAGTTGTGATCGCAGTTGCGAGCAGAGGAAGGCAGGACCACGCCCTGTTCGGTGATGGCGTAGGCCCTGTGCTTGCGGTGCCGACCGTAATCGGCCTTCAAGATCCCAAACTGTGACCTTACACGGCCGGCTTCCGGGCCGTTATTTTCAACGCATAGTCCGCCGGGCGGCTTTGCCGCCTGGTCAGCGACTACGTGCTCTCGTTGAGGTTGGCGGTGAAACCTATGCCACGACGCCTGGGAGCTGGCGGGTTCATCAACTCGCGGATTGCCGAGAGAATGGTGGCGATCGCCTTGTCATGGTTCCGAAGCTTGCGCTCCAGCTCATTGAGTTTTTGCGCCAGAGCCTTGCTGG
>JANXYA010000309.1 GCA_025350345.1 Gammaproteobacteria bacterium | reverse complement strand
TCGCGCGCCAGTTCGTCGAAAGCGGGTTCTATTGCGTAGCCCGGATGCCCGGAAATGCTGTCATAGGGAGCGATCACGCTGACGGCAGGAAAACTCCCCGCATCCTTCACATCGACATAGAACTGCTGCAGGTCCTGCAGCTTGGCGCGATCGGGCCCCGTCATGGTGGAGCGGAAGAAAACGAGCGTATCGCACATCGCGCAGTATTCCCGGTCGGTCAGCTTGCCATCGTTCCGTCCACCGCTGTACCACTTCCAGGACACGCCGCCGGCGCTCAGCAGGTCGCCGATGCTGGGAATCGTCTGCGGAGGCAGCAGGAGATTTTCGGAGTGGGTCCCCTGCGCCGAGCCGTCAGGCCGGTAGCCCGGATCAAGGTTGTTGACCATGTAGTAGTGGCCCGGCTCGCAGTTGCCGTCCCTGAATGCCGGATACGGCAGGCTCGCGAGGTAGGCGCGTATCGGCGCAACGGCGGGCGCGGCCTGATCCGCGCAAGGCACGTAGGTACCGCCGCGAAAGCCATCTTCCCGGTACCAGTTGTTCGTGCCGGGTTGCGGATCAGGATTCTCGATCAGACTGGCGGGCGGCGCCGCCGGCTGGCCGCCAGCGGTGAAAAAGCCGACATCGCCGCTCGCGAGCGCGAAGTAATTGACCGTGGTCCCGCCGAGGATGGACTGATGGTAGTTGTCCGCGATGGCGTATTTTTCCGCGAGTCCACGAAAATAAGCGCCATCCTCGCTCGCCATATTGTAGAAGCCCATCGCCACGCCGCCCTGCAGGGTGTGGTTGGGCGCGTAGAAGGCGTTGGTGTTGCTGGGGCCGAGGCCCACCGACTCTGCGGTCCACACGAACAGATCCATTTTCCCGCCGTCGATCTGCTGCCACATCTGGAAGAAACGGTGCACCGGATTGCCCGTGTGTGCGCCATAGCTGACGTGCTGCGTGATCTGGAAGGGCCCGTTCGGCATCGGGTCAGCGAAACGCCCGTCGGGTATGTCCTGCCGCTGCCCGAAGGCATCTGCGGCGTAGGGTTGCGGCAGCAGGGCATAGCTGCCGGTCTGCTTCGGCGTGGGCGAATACACACCGGTCACCTCGGCGGTATGCTGCTCCGCGAGCCTGAAGTTCGGGCCGGGCGAGCCGTCGGCGCGCACGATGCCGCGCGAGAGCAGGTTCGCAATCCCCTCCCCGCCCCTGGGTTGATAGGTCGCAAACAGGTTATCGAAGGTGCGGTTCTCGCCCACGATGACGATCACGTGTTCGATCGGCGTGCGCGGATTCGCCGCCCAGGCATACGCGGCGATCAGGCTGATCGCGGCCGCAAGAAAACTTCTACGCAGGATCACGATCACTCTCCCTCAGCCAGGGCAGCAGGCCAGATTGGACTCTCACTTCAGCAGCGTACGGCGCAACGCGGTGCTCCATCCTGCCACCAGTTCCGAGCGGCGGGCCGGTGCCATGGCCGGCTTGAACACCGCGCCCGACGTCCAGGTCGCGCTCAGGGCCTTCAGGTCCGGCCAGACGCCGGTGGCAAGTCCGGCCAGAAAGGCGGCGCCGAGCGCCGTGGTCTCCAGTTCGGTCGGCCGCTCCACGTGGGCGTCGACCACGTCGGCGAGGAACTGGCAGAACCAATCGTTGGCCGCCATGCCGCCATCGACGCGGATGGCCGCAGCGCGATGCGCGCCATCGCCGGCCATGGCGGCCGTCAGGTCACGCGTCTGGAACGCCACCGACTCAAGCGCGGCGCGCGCGAGATGGGCGCCGGTGGCATCAAAGGTCAGCCCGCAGATCAGGCCGCGTGCATTGGGCTCCCAGTGGGGCGCGCCGAGTCCGACGAAGGCGGGGACCATGTGGACGCCATGGCTGTCCGGCACGCGCCTGGCGAGCGCCGCCGACTCGGCCGCGTTGGCGATGAGCCCCAGTCCGTCGCGCAGCCATTTGATCGCGGCACCGGCGGCAAAGATCGAGCCCTCCATGGCATAGGTGGTGCGCCCCTTGATGCGATAGGCGGGCGTCGTCAGCATCCGGTTCTGCGACAGCACCGGCGTTGCGCCAGTGTTGAGCAGCAGGAAGCAGCCCGTGCCATACGTGGACTTGGCCATCCCGGGCTCAAAGCACGCCTGGCCCACCAGCGCCGCCTGCTGGTCCCCGGCTATGCCCGCAATTGGAATGGGCTGTTCAAATAGGCCCGGCGCGGTCTCGCCGTAGATCTCACTGCTGTCCCGCACCTCCGGCAGCAATGCACGCGGCACCCGAATGAGGCGCAACAGCTCCTCGTCCCATTGCCCGCGATGAATGTCGAACAGCAGCGTGCGCGAGGCGTTGGTTACGTCCGTGGCGTGCACCTTTCCACCTGTCAGCCGCCAGAGCAAAAAGCAATCGATGGTGCCGAAGGCGAGCTCGCCCCGCTCCGCCCGCGCCCGCGCGCCGCTCACCTGATCGAGGAGCCACGCAACCTTGGTGCCGGAGAAGTACGGATCGAGCAGGAGCCCCGTGCGTTGCCGCACCAGATCCTCGGCGCCCTCGCTTTTCAGGCGGGCGCACTCCTCGGCGGTACGCCGGTCCTGCCAGACGATGGCCCGGTGGATGGGCTTGCCGCTGCTGCGCTCCCACACCACGGCCGTCTCGCGCTGATTGGTGATGCCCACGCCGGCGATACCGCGTGCGCCGACGCCGGACTTTTCGACGGCCTCGCGCGCCGTCGCCAGTGTGTCGCGCCAGATATCCTCGGCGTCGTGCTCCACCCAGCCAGGCGCCGGGTAGTGTTGTGGAAATTCGCGCTGTGCGATCGAGACGGTGCGCGCCGTGTCGTTGAATACGATGGCGCGCGTCGAGGTCGTGCCCTGATCGATCGCGAGCACATGCCGCGGCCGGCTCACGAGGGCACACCTGCGCGCCGGGCCGGAAGAAACGGCCGGATGGCGAGCTGGTACAGGCCGCCGCCCGCCACGCCCCCAAGGAGCGGGCCTGCGATCGGCACCCACCAGTAATTGCCGGGGCCCGGCAGGGCCTGCGAGCCCCAGCCATTGAGGAAACAGAACAGGCGCGGTCCGAAGTCGCGGGCGGGGTTGATGGGCCAGGCCTCCAGGTATCCGGCCGACGCGCCGATGGCCGCCACCAGCAGTCCGATGATGAGCGCGCCAGTGTTCGCCTCCGGCGCCAGGGTGTTGAACTGCTCGGTGATCCCGAAGATGCCAAGCACCAGGATCCCGGTGAGCACGATCTCGTCGCAGAAGGCATGGAGCGCAGTAATGCCCTCGCTCGGATGTGTGAAGAAAACGCCAGCCGCACCACCGTCGAGATTGCGGCTCAGGTGGTGCAGCTCGTTGTAGTGATCGATCACCGGGGAGAACAGCAGGTAGGCGAGCGCGGCACCGATGAAGGCGCCGGCGACCTGTGCACCCATGTAAGGCAGCACCTTGTTGCGCGGGAAACCACGAAACAGCGTCAGCGCGAGCGTCACGGCTGGATTGGCGTGGGTACCCGAGACAGCGCCCGTGACATAGATGGCCAGCGTGACCGCGAGCCCCCAGGTGATGCACACGCCCCAGTAGGCATGCTGATAGGGACTCGGGTCGTAGAGCGTGTACATCGCCGCCACCGAATCGCCGATCGCCAGGATGATGAAGGTGGCCATGCATTCGGAGATCATTTCACCGATCTGCACCCTGTTCTTTTTCTTCTGTGTCATGAGCACCCTCCCCCTTTAGACACGGCCATGCTCGAAGCGCGCGAGCAGACCGGTCGCTACAGTCGTCAAGAATACGACGCCCACCAGCAGCAGCAACACCGCCTGCGATCCGTGGGTCTGCTTCAGCCAGCCGATCAGCGGCTCCTGCACGATCGGTCCGATCGAGCCCAGGCCGTTGATCACGCCGGCAGCCAGCGCGGCCTGGCGCCGGCTGCCAATGTCCATCGCGCAGGCGCCGGAGAGCAGGGAGTCCGGGCCCATCGCCGTAAACCCGATCAACCCGAGCATGGCGACGAACAGAACGGGCGAAGACAGGCCCACGAGCCACATGAGCGTGGTAAAGACGAAGCAACCCGCGGTCATCCAGAATATGACCGGCGTGCGCCTCGCACCCGGGATACGGTCCGACCAGTAGCCCCCGACGATCACGCCCAGGAAGCCAATCCAGTCGAAGGCCGTGGACAAGTACGCGGCGGTCGTGGTCGACATGCGGAATTGCTCGACGAGAATCAGCGTGGACCAGCTGTCGAGTGCGTAGCGGATGAACTTGAAGCCAAAATAAATGCAGCCCATCGCGACGATCGAGCCGATGAAACCCGCCGGCAGGGGCGCCGAACTTGCCGGGACCGATTCACCCGCAACCGGTGGGGGCACATCAGGCTCGGAATCGTCCTCCAGGGACAGGCCGACCGATTGCGGTCGCTCGCGCGCCAGCACGACGAACAGGACCGTGATCGCGAACAGCACGAGGCTCGAACCGTAGAAGGACCAGGCCATGCCCAGCCACCCGAGCAGGAATCCGGCCAACCCCTTTCCGGCCACCGCGCCCAGCTGGTAGCAGGTGCCCCACAGCCCGAACAGGGTGCCGCGCTCGGAACGACGCGTCCAGTTGGCGAACAGGGCGACGTTGTGCGGCCAGCCCGTCGCCTGCGACAGGCCGTGAATCGCCATCGTCACGCACATCCAGGCGAAGACATTCGCGACGTGTGAATCCACCAGCGCACCGAGCACGACATTGCAGGCGGCCGCGACGCACATGCCGTAGGTCAATACGCGCCGGCTCTCCATGCGCTTGCCCAGCCAGGCCGCCAGGAACTGGCCGAGCATGTAGGCGACCAGGTAAATGGTCCACGGATAGGCGATGTGGACGTCGTCCAGATGAAACTGCTCCTTGAGCGGGTACTTCAGGATCGCGTACACCTTGCGGCAAAGGTAGAAACCGGCATAGGACAGCCAGGTCGCTGCGAAAATCTGCGCGCGGTAGCGGCGCAGCAGAGCCGGATTGGCGGCGTTCATGCGCTAGCGCGGCCCATGAGATCGCAATCGCCGGAGGCCACTCGCTCCCAGAATCCCGGCGGCAGGACGCCGTAATGCTCGAAGGCCGCCGTCGCGAGCCCGATGTTCCCGTCCACGTCCGTGGCGCGGCAGGTAATGAAGACACTGCGCATGTGGGCGGCCCGGGCCGCGAGCAGTCCGGCGTTGCTGTCCTCGAACACCAGGCATTCGGCGGGCTCGACCGCCAGCGCGCGCGCGGCGAGGAGGAACCCCTCCGGGTCGGGCTTTGTGGCGCGCACCTCCTCGGCGCCAATGCGCGCCCGCGAGTCGATGCAAGCGCTGACACCCAGCTTCTCCAGGAAGTAATTGATCACCGAGCGCGGACTGGAGGAGACAACTCCAAGCTTCAGCCTGGCCGCCGCCGCGGCGCGGATGGCCTCCGGCGCGCCCGGGATGGGACTGGCGCCCGCGGTACCGGCCACCCAATGCTCCAGAAAGTCGGCGGCCAGCTCGGCGGTGCCAACGCTCAGACCCGTTCGCCGCTGGGCTTCCGCGGCGACACTTTCCCAGGTGCAGCCGTGCGTCAGCGTGGCCGGAAGCGCGAAGCCGGGGAAGCCGTGTCTGGCCATGACGGCCTCG
>JANXYA010000170.1 GCA_025350345.1 Gammaproteobacteria bacterium | reverse complement strand
CCACAGGCCGGCTCGGACCTGGCCGCGATCCGCACCCGCGCCACGCCGAAGGGCGATCACTTTCTGCTCCGCGGGCAGAAGATCTTCATCACCTACGGTGATCACGACCTGGCCGAGAACATCGTGCACCTGGTGCTCGCGCGCATCGACGGCGCGCCACTGGGCGTGAAGGGCCTGTCGCTGTTCGTCGTGCCGAAGTTCCTGCCGGATGCGGCCGGCAATCCCGGCGAGCGCAACGATGTGCGCTGCGTATCGATCGAACACAAGATGGGGATACGGGCCAGCCCGACCTGTGTGCTCGCGTATGGCGATGCCGGCGGTGCGGTCGGCTACCTGGTCGGCGAGCCCAACCGCGGGCTCGAGTCCATGTTCATCATGATGAACGCGGCGCGGCTGTCCGTGGGCCTGCAGGGCATCGGCCTGGCCGAGAGCGCACGACAGCGCGCGACTGAATGGGCGCGCACGCGGGTGCAGGGGCGGCCCGTGGGAATTCCGACCGACAAGTCCCTGGCGATCATCCGTCACCCGGACGTGCAGCGCATGCTGCTGACCATTCGCGCCGGTGTCGAGGCGATGCGCTCGCTCGCGCTGTACGCCTCGCTGCAGCTCGACCTGGCGCACGCGCTGAGCGAGGCCGGCGCACGCGCCGGCGCGCTGGCACGCGGCGAGCTGCTGATCCCCATCGTCAAGGGTTGGGGTACGGAGTACGGCACGGAACTGGTGTCACTCGGCCTGCAGGTGCACGGCGGCATGGGCTACATCGAGGAGACCGGTATCGCCCAAACCCTGCGCGATGCGCGCATCACCACAATCTACGAGGGCACGACCGCGATCCAGGCCAACGACCTGCTCGGCCGCAAGCTCATGCGCGATGCCGGCGCGACGCTGCGCTCGCTCCTCGAGGAAGCTGATGCGGAGCTGGTGGGTTACAGGTTGGGCGGCGACGCGCCTGCTGCGGCCGCGCCGCTCCCGGCCATCGTGGCCGCCGCGCGCGAGGCCCTGAGCCAGCTACGGGCGGCGAGCGAGTCGATGCTGCCGCAGTTGCGCACGGCACCGGGGACCGCCTATGCCGTCAGCGTGCCGTTCCTGCGCCTGTGCGGCATCGTGTGCGGCGGCTGGCTGATGGCGCGCGCGGCGCACATCGCCGCGCAGCAGCTCGCAGCGGGCGGCGCCGACCAGGCGTTCCTGCGCGCCAAGCTGCAAACCGCCGCGTTCTACTGCGCCCAGATCCTACCGCAGGCCCTGGGGCTGTCACGCACCGTACGCATGGGCGGCGGCAGTGTCGCCGGCGCGGACCCGGACCTGATCTGATCGCGGCCTGCTCCTGCCCGGAACATCACTCCAGCGTCATGAGCTGCGCGTTGCCGCCGGCGGCGGCCGTGTTGGTGCTGATCGAGACCTCTTCGAGCAGAGCTTCGAGCGCATAGTCCTCCGCGCCGGTGGCAAGGCCGCTCACCGTGGCGCCCTGGATCTGCAGAACCGGCCCGTCGAGTGAGGCCAACGGCCGGGCGATGGCCTGTAGAGCCGCCGCGTCGCCCTCGAATAGCGCGCCGGCAACGCCTGTGGCCTGGCGCCAGTCGGCGCAGGGCTGCAGCAGCGCCCGGAGCTCTTCCGGGAGCGTGGCGAGTGCGGCCGCGGCAGGATTGTCGGCCGCGATGAGCGCCGTGTTGCCCGTGGCCAGGATCGCACCGATCTGCAGCAGCGCCCCGAAGCAGGTTTGCGCGACCGACAGGATCGCTCCGCGTGGCCGCACCGCGTGGAGGTTCCGCTCGCCGACCGGGCCAGGCAGTTCGCGCGCGGCACCGAGGCGCGTGCGGCGCAGATACTGCGCGACGCGCCTGGCGGCGGCTTCGTGGCCGCGCGAGGCGAGCCAACGGCCATAGGCCGCTGCCGTCGCCGGCGCCGCGGGCGCGATGTCGCCGGGCGCTTGCGCCTCCGGCTCAGCCGGAACGCGCGCGAGCAGCCGATCGAGGTACCAGGGGCCGCCGGCCTTGGGCCCCGTGCCCGACAATCCGGTGCCGCCAAAGGGCTGGACGCCCACCACGGCGCCGATGATGTTGCGATTGACGTAGAGGTTGCCGGCGGCAATGCGCTGCGTCACCTGCGCGATCGTCTCATCGATGCGCGTGTGCAGGCCAAAGGTCAGGCCGTAGCCGGTTTGGTTGATGGCGTCGATGAGGCCATTGAGCCCGGCGCGCGGGTAGCGCAGCACGTGCAGCACCGGACCGAAGACCTCCCGCTTCAGCTCGGCGGGGCTGTCGATTTCGATCAGGGCGGGTGCCACGAAGCTGCCGCGCGCGGTGGCGGCGGGGAGCGGGAGCTGCTCGACCGGGTGGCCCTGCGCACGCATGGCCTCGATGTGTGCGTTGATCACTGCGCTCGCCTCGGCGCTGATCACCGGACCGATGTCCGTGCGCAGCCGGTCGGGATTGCCGACTTCGAGCTCGCGCATCGCGCCCTTGAGCATCGAGAGTACCCGCTCGGCGATGTCGTCCTGCAGGCACAGGATCCGCAGGGCCGAGCAGCGCTGGCCGGCGCTGTCGAAGGCCGAGGCGATCACATCGCCGACCACCTGCTCGGGCAGCGCGGAAGAATCCACGATCATCGCGTTCTGGCCGCCGGTCTCGGCGATCAGCGGGATCGGTCGGCCCTCGGGGCCCAGGCGGCCGGCGAGCTGGCGCTGGATCAGGCGCGCGACCTCGGTTGAGCCAGTGAACATCACGCCGCAGGTCGCCGCGTTGCCCACCAGTGCGGCGCCGGTCTCGCCCGCTCCGGGGAGAAATTGCAGCACGCCCGATGGGATCCCGGCCTCCAGCAGGAGCTGTACTGCGGCCGCGGCGATCAGCGGGGTTTCCTCCGCCGGCTTGGCGAGCACGGGGTTTCCGGCGGCGAGGGCGGCGGCGATCTGGCCGGTGAAGATCGCCAGCGGAAAATTCCAGGGCGAGATGCATACCACGGGTCCCAGCGGCCGGTGGTTGCCGGGGCGCAGGCGCGCGCGCGCCTGCGCGCCGTAGTAGCGCAGGAAATCGACCGCCTCGCGCACCTCGGAGACGGCGTTGGGCAAGGACTTGCCCGATTCGCGCACGATGAGCCCGAGGAGCGGGGAGCGGCGCTCTTCCAGCAGATCGGCCGCGCGCCACAGGGCTGCCGCGCGCGCCGCGGGCTCGCTCGCGCCCCAGGCGGGCGCTGCCGCCGCCGCACAGGCGCAGGCGGCGCTCACCTCGCTTGGGGAAGCGTCCATGACGGTGCCGACGAGGTCGCGATGATCGGCCGGATTGCGCAGCTCGCGCGCCGCCCGCGCGCCGCCCGCGCCCGCAGCCGTGGCGACAGCGGGCGTCGCACCGAGGACCGGCTGGGCCCGCTGCAGTGCCGGTGCGCTCGCGAGGAGAGATTTCGACAGCCGCGCCAGTTCCTGCTCGTCGCTGAGATCGAGCCCCATGGAGTTGGCGCGTTCGGCGCCAAACAGCGCGCGCGGCAGCAGGATCTGCGGGTGCGGTGCACCGGGGGGCACGATGGCGCCGGCGAGCTGCACCGGATCGGCGATCAGCTCGGCAATCGCGACCTGCGGGTCGAGGATGCGATGGACGAAGGAGCTGTTGGCGCCGTTTTCCAGCAGTCTTCGCACCAGGTAGGCGAGCAGCGTCTCGTGGGTGCCGACGGGCGCGTAGATGCGGCAGGGCCGGTTGAGCTTGCGCGCGCCGACGACCTGCTCGTAGAGCGGTTCGCCCATCCCGTGCAGGCACTGGAACTCGTACTGGCCGTCGTGGAACTCCTCCCCGCCCATGCTCATCACCGCCGCGAGGGTGTGAGCGT
Source organism: Gammaproteobacteria bacterium (assembly GCA_025350345.1). GTDB lineage: Bacteria > Pseudomonadota > Gammaproteobacteria > Steroidobacterales > Steroidobacteraceae > FEN-1191. Next base: position 2,913 of record JANXYA010000170.1, on the reverse strand, counting down.
TGTGCGTGGCGAACTGCGGGAATACTGCGTCGGGCGCGTCGAGGAGCTTGCGTGCGCAGGCCAGATAGGACACATCCGTGTACAGCTTGCGGGTGAAAACCGGGAAATCCGCGCAGCCGTCCACCTGCGCACGCTTGATCTCGCTGTCCCAGTAGGCGCCCTTGACGAGCCGGACCATCAGGCGACGGCCGGAGCGCCGTGCCAGCTCGATCACCCATTCGATCGCACTGGGGCAGCGCTTCTGGTAGGCCTGCAGCACGAAGCCGATTCCGTCCCAGCCCGTTAGGCGCGGATCGAGGCACAGGGCCTCGAGCAGGTCGAGGGAGATCTCGAGCCGATCGGCTTCCTCCGCATCGATGTTCAGCCCGATGTCGTAGTGCCGGGCCAACAGGGCGAGCTCCTGCAGGCGGGGCAGGAGCTCCGCCATCACGCGCGCGAGCTGCGCGCGCGAGTAGCGGGGGTGGAGCGCAGAGAGCTTCACCGAGATGCCGGGTCCGGCCAGCACGCCGCGCCCGCCACCGGAGCGTCCGATGGCGTGGATCGCGTGCAGGTAGGATTCGAAGTAGCGCTGCGCGTCCTCGGCGGTGCTCGCGGCCTCGCCCAGCATGTCGAAGCTGTGGCGAAAGCCCTTCGTTTCCAGCTTGCGGCTGTTGGCGAGCGCTTCCTCGATGGTCTGGCCGCAGACGAATTTCTCGCCCATCAGGCGCAGCCCCAGGTCCACGCCCTTGCGGATCAGCGGTTCCCCGCCGCGGCCGATCAGGCGCGTGAGCGCGGCACTCAGGCTGCTCTCCGAGCTGGTCGCGGTGAGCTTGCCGGTGATCAGCAGGCCCCAGGTGGCCGCATTGACGAACAGCGAGGGGCTGTTGCCGACGTGGGCCTGCCAGTCGGCCGTGGAGATCTTGTCGCGGATCAGCGCATCGCGCGTCGGCGCGTCGGGAATGCGCAGCAGCGCCTCGGCCAGGCACATCAGCGCGACGCCCTCCTGGCTCGAGAGGGAATATTCCTGGATCAGCCCCTCCACGCCGCCGCTGGTGGCCTTCTTCCGGCGCAGCGCCACCACGAGCTTGCGGGCCCGGGCTTCGGCGGCTGCTGCGGCTGCGGGGGGCAGGCGGGCCGCTGCAAGGAGCGCCGGCAGGCAATCCGGTTCGCTGCGGCGGCAGGCGGCCGTGATGCGCTCGCGCAAGGCACTCTGCGCTCGCACCTCCGCCGCGAAAGGCTCGAAGGGCCGCGGCACCCCGGCGGTGTCACTCGGACCCACGGCTCTCAACCTCGCCCCAGCACCGGCACCATGTTGGCGACGAAGAAATCGATCAGGGCCGTGACCGCCGGGGAGCTCGCGCGGCGCAGGTCGGTGACCGCGTACAGCTCGAGCAGGTCCTCCACCCGCCATTCGGGCAGCACGTGTTCGAGCTTGTTCATGGACAGCCCCACGCGGCACAGGAATTCTGGCAGCACGCCGATGCCCGCACCGGACGCGGTGGCTGCGTGCACGACGGCCGGATCGGTGACGATCAGGCGCGGCGTCAGCGCCACCTGTGCCTGCGTATGGCCGCGGTGCAGGCGCAGCTCGGTGACCTGCTGGCCCGGCACGAGTACCGCGTGGCGGGCGAGGTCGGCGGGCTGCTTCACCGCTTCATGGGCGCGCAGATACGCCGGCGTCGCGCACAGCAGCACCGGCGGGCGGCCGAGCGCGGTCGCAACGAGACCTTCGACCCGCGGCGGACCGTTCTGGAACAACACATCCCACTGCTCGCCGGGCTCCTCGGGCAGGGCGACCGCCATCTCCACTTCGAGCGGAATATCGGGGTAGCTCTCCATGAAGCGCGGCAGGAGCGGCGCGAGCAGCAGTCGGCCGTAAGCCGGATCGGCCAGCACCCGCAGGCCAGCCCGACCGTCCCTCATGGGCCGCATGATCCGTCGCGCAGCCGCAGTCTCAGCCGCGACGCGCTGCGCGTGGGGCAGCAGCGCGCGGCCAGGAGCGGTGAGCGCGATGCAGCGCGTGGTGCGTGTCAGCAGCTTCGTGCCGACCCGTTTCTCGAGGCTCTGGATGGCGCGGCTGACCGCCACCTTGGGTACGCCGAGCGCGCGTGCGCAGGAGGTGAAGGAGCCCAGTTCGACCACCTGGGCGAAGGCTGCCAGCTCAGACGGAAGCCACATAGCTGTATCATATATGAATCAATGCCCTGACTTCAACCCGTCTTTGATGCACAAGGCACCCTAAGGCGGCCCCAGTCGATGGTCAGGGATGCATCGCGCTGCGCAGTCCCTCGATGAACATCTGCACCGCCAGGGTCACCAGCAGCAGGCCCATGAGCCGCTCGAGCGCGAGTAACCCACGGGGTCCCAGGAAGCGGCTGAGTTGTCCGCCCAGGATCAGGATGGCCGCGCTCGCAAGCCAGGCGCAGGTGAGCGCGAGCAGCCACACCGGCCAGCGCTGTGGGTCGCGGCTCATCAGCAGCAGGAGCGTGGCGAGTGCGGACGGACCGGCGACGTAGGGAATCGCCAACGGCACCAGGAAGGGCTCACCCTTGACGTGCTCTTCGAGCGAATGGTCGTGCGAGGGAAAGATCATGCGCAGCGCGATCAGGAACAGCACCAGGCCGCCGGCGATGGTGAGCGCCGGGCCGGTGATGTTGAGCGCGTGCAGCAGGTGCTCGCCGGTGAACAGGAACAGCACCAGCACGGCGTAGGCGATCAGCAGTTCGCGCGCCACTACGCGCTTGCGGCGCTTGACCGGGACGCTCTGCAGGGCCGTCACGAACAGCAGGATGTTGCCCAGCGGATCCATGACCAGGAACAGCAGAATCGTGGCGGAGAGCAGTGTCATCGTGGCGTCGTTCCCGTGTGGTGTAGTCGCGCAAGCCGTATACCATGGAAGGCGGGCGCGACCAATCTTTAGCGTGGAGGCGAACA
>JANXYA010000161.1 GCA_025350345.1 Gammaproteobacteria bacterium | reverse complement strand
GGCGTCGGTCTGCGCCACCACCGCCACGCCCTCATGGAGCGAGGGCTGCAGCAGGGATGCCAGGCGCCGCAGGCGCCCGGTGCTGCGCTCCGACAGCCGCGCGCTCACGAACATCACCGGAACGCCCGCGCGCGCGCATTCGGCCAGCAGATTCGGCCAGATCTCCGTTTCCACGATCAGCAGCAGCGCCGGGCGCAGCCGGCGGAGCGTACCGCGCAGGCACCAGGGCAGGTCATAGGGCCCATAGCGCACGTCGATCCCGGCTCCGCACGCCTGCCGGGCGCGCTCACGCCCGGCCGGCGTGGCGCAGGTCAAGGTCAGGGGCAGCTCCGGCCAGGCCTCGCGCAGGGCGGCCACCAGCGGGGTGGCGGCCTGCACCTCGCCTACGGAGACCGCGTGTATCCACACGCGCCGCGCCGCGCCGGCGGGCGCCGCGCCGCGGCCAAAGCGCTCGCCCCAGCCGCGCCAGTAATTGCGATCGCGCAGGCCCCGCCACAGCACCAGGAGAGTGGCCAGCGGCAGCGCCACGGCAACCAGCAGCGTGTACAGCCGGCGCACCCCATCACCTCGAGCGTGTCGCGGGCAGGGGCTCGGGCCTGGGGGCCGCGGCAAAGTAGCTGTCCAGCAGCGCCTGCCAGTCCGCGGTGCTGAAGCGCTCGGCGTCCAGGCCCGAGCTGATCTTCTCCAGCGAACGGTGGAGTCGCGCCAGGTTGGCGTCGCTCCACCAACCCGGTCCGCGCAGCGTGCCGCGATCGAAATCAATGAACCAGACCGCATCAACGTGCTCGCCCAGCAGGATGTTGTGGGCATTGAGGTCCGCGTGACAGACGCCGCGCTCGTGCAGGTGGCGGATCCAGCGTCCGATCGCCACCCAGCGCTCCAGCGGCAGGGGCTCTGAACGGATCGCCTCGGCCAGTGAGCGCACCTCCGCAATGCGCTGCACGAGCAGGTCAGCGCTGTAGCTGCTGCCCTCGTGACGGTAGGCCGCGGCCACCGGCATCGGCACCGGGAGCCCGGCCCGGTGCAGGTGGTAGAGCAGGTGCCACTCCCGGAACGAACGCGTGCGCTCCGCCCCGTGCCACCAGTAGCGGTCAGCGGAAAGCTTCGCCATCAGGCCACCGCGACGGTAATGGCGCAGCACCAGGCTCCGGCCGTCCGCTTCGATCAGGAAGGTGGACCCGCGCCCCTCGCTGACGGCCTGCACCGCACCGCGCTTGGCCCACCAGTTCACGTCGAGCCAGCCCGGCGCGGCGTTGCCGGCGCGGGAGCTGTCATATAGCATCGCGCCGCCCGCAAAATCCTGCAGCCGCACTTCCGGGCCGATGGCCATGAAATTCAAACGAGACACTGCGCGCCCCTGCCAGACATGACTGAGTTCGAAACGCCGCCCCGGAGCCTGTGCATTCTGCGCCTCTCTGCCATCGGCGACGTGTGCCACATCGTGCCCGTCGTACGCACCCTGCAACAGGCCTGGCCGCAGACGGCGATCACCTGGGTGATCGGCAGGGTCGAAGCGCGCCTGCTGAGTCTGCTGCCCGGGGTCGAGTTTATCACCATCGACAAGCGCTCTCTGGGCGCCAGCGCACTGGCGTTGCGGCGCGCGCTGCGCGGACGGCGCTTCGATGTCCTGCTGCACATGCAGACGGCGCTCCGCGCCAGCCTGTATTCGACGCTGATCCACGCGACGCGCCGGATCGGCTTCGATCGCGCCCGCGCGCGCGAAGGGCAATGGCTGTTCACCAACGAGGGCATCCCGGCGCGCAGGAACGAGCACGTACTCGACACCTATTTCGGCTTCAGCGAGGCATTGGGCGTCAGCGAGCGGCGGCTCGAATGGCCCCTGCAGATACCCGGCGAGGCCACCGCCTGGGCACGAGGGCAGATCGCCCCGGGCGAGCGCACGCTCATCGTGAGTGCCTGCTCGAGCCGACGCGCGCGCAACTGGCGCACGGAGCGCTACGCGGCGGTGATCGATCACGCCGTGCGACGGCACGGCCTCACGGTGCTGTTGTGCGGCGGCCCGACGGACTACGAGCGCGACATGGCCGCGAGGGTCGAGAGCGCCGTCAACGTGCCGGTGCGCAACCTCGTCGGCACGGACACGCTGCCACAGTTCCTGGCGCTGCTGGCGCGAGCGACGGTGCTGCTCGCCCCGGACTCAGGTCCCGCCCACATGGCCACGATCGTGGGCACGCCGGTCATCGGCTTGGGCGCCACCACCCGCAGCGCACGGAGCGGCCCGTATCTGTCGCGCCAATGGTGCGTCGATCGCTACGCGGTGGCGGCCCTGAAATATCGCGGCCGGCGGGCCGAGGACCTGCCCTGGAACGCGACCATCGAGGATGAAGGCGCCATGGACCTCATCGAGGTCGACTCCGTGTGCGCGCGCCTCGATGCGCTGCTGGCCCACAGTGGCTCTGCTACGATGGGCTGATGCAAGAGATCCAGGTCCCGGTCTCGCCCGGGGAACTGCTCGACAAGATCACCATCCTGCGCATCAAGTCCGCGCGCATGGACGATGCGGCGAAGCTCGCCAACGTGCGGCATGAACTCGGGCTCCTCGAGAGCAAGTGGCGCACCGCGGTCCCCGCCGGCGTGGATCTCGCCGCCGAGGAGCGTGCACTGGCGGCGGTGAACGCGAAGCTCTGGGACGTCGAGGACCGGTTGCGCGAACAGGAAGGCGAGCGGCGTTTTGACCAGGATTTCATCGAGCTGGCGCGCGCGGTCTACATCAACAACGACGAGCGCGCCGCGATCAAGAAGCGCATCAACATTGCCCTGGGCTCGGTGCTGGTCGAGGAGAAATCCTACCGGCGGTATCGCTAGGATGCGGGGTTTTCTGCGCGAATAGGTGAGGCAATCAATTGAAAGGCGTGCATTTGGAATATTCAATCCGCCAAATGATCACGCACCGCACCGGGCCGCCGAGCCTGCGACGTGTCGACTGTGGTGCCATAGCCAATTAGCGGTCCGAATCCAAGGAATCAGGCGCTACCAGCGGGTCGGCTTGTGAAAAGCGCCGGTGGCGTCGACGAGTTGATCCGGAAATTGACTGGCGCCGAGTGGCCCTCGTCGAATCGGCTTCATGAACGTGGCCTCGCGCATCAGCACACGGCTGGGATTCGGGTGGGGATTGAGAACGCCCACTTGCTTGCCCAGGCTCTTCACGATTTTGACCGCCTCAAGTAGGTCGGAGTCATTGGAAATGATGACCGCAAGATCGAAACGGTCAAGATGGCCGTCGTGAACCAGATGGGTGGCGAGATTGACATCAGACCCTTTCTCCTCCGTCTTTAGCACGGTGAGGTATTTGAGCGTCTGTCCCACGGGCGTGCCTGCCAACGGCATCTTCACTTCATGGGTCAGGAAGTGTCCCAGGACGACGTCAAGATTGGGAAGCGTTTTTAGCGCACGCAAATAAGCTTGCTGCCGCGCCGGCTGCAGCGGGTCCTGGGGTCGCTGCGTAACATGTGCTGTGAAATACTTGATGCGCTCAATGCGGTTGTGAGCGGCGAGCATCAGTTCACACAGGCGCTTTAGGTTCAGCCAGCGGTACCGCGTTCGCTGCAACGCACCGAAATAGAGATTGAAGCCGTCCACGTAGACGAAGGTGCGCATGGCTTGCCAGCACCACATAAGCTGAAGCCGCCTTGCGGCGGCTTCGCGCCCTGGACCGAGGCCCAGGGGGGGTATAGGGCTTGCGCCCTGGCTAGGGATTGTCCAGACAACGTCGACCAAGGTCAACCAAAACGGCTGAGTGCAACTCAAATGAGTGAATTCAGACCAACAATGGCCCTAACCGCGGCCACCCCAACCAGGCACGAGAGCCTATTTTTTTGTGCCACAGCAGTGCAAGCGAGGTCGGTCGCCGGCCCGGCCCGAGGGCCTGAGCGTGTGCCTGGGTCAGCGACAAAGTACGGCCACGAGGTAAGCAGCGCCGCGCGCGTCACGCTCCCCATCCAGCGCAAGTCAGAGCCAAGGACTACGAAAATACGCAAGAGCGCCAGAGGTGCCCTCGCGCCCGCTGGCACCGGCGGACTGTATCAGCGCTTGAGCGTGTATTCCGCCCCGCAATAGCCGCACTTCGCCCAGCCGGTCTGCTCCACGTCGAGATAAACGCGTGGGTGGGAATTCCACAGCGTCATTCCCATGGCCGGGCACGACAGCGGCAGATCCTTCTCGGTCACTTCGTAGTGATTCTGCGTGTTAGCGGGCCGCGTGCCATTCGGTGCATTCATGGGGGTGGCATTATACCCGCATCGCCTCATCCCAGATCAGCGTGACGGCCGCGCGCTCGGCGGCGAACTCGCCGGAGCCGACCACGGAGTTGAGGGCGGCAATGGCCCGATGATGGCTCCGTTCGCGGTAGCGGCGGTAGGCACCGGTCAGCACGTCGATGGTCGCCTGCGGCACCAGCGCGGCCGAAGCCACCGACTCGAGTTGCCGGATGGTGTCTGAATACCAGGCCACGGGCGGATACTCCCCGGCCCAGCGCAGCGCCCAGTACTGCGCCAGGAACTCGATGTCGGCGATGCCGCCCGCATCCTGCTTCAGGTCGAATTCACCGGCACGCGCCTCGCTCAGTTCCGCGCGCATGCGCTGGCGCATCTTCGCCACCTCCTGGCGCAATGACTCGCGCTTCACGTCCCGCCGCAGCACCCGCTCGCGCAGCGCACCGAAGCGCTCGCGCAGCCCCTCATCCCCGGCCACGGCGCGCGCATGGAGCAGCGCCTGGTGCTCCCAGGTCCAGGCCTCCTGGCGCTGGTAGTCCTCGAAGGCCTCGATGCTCGTGATCAGCATGCCGCCCTTGCCGCTGGGCCGCAGGCGCATGTCGACCTCATAGAGCCGGCCGGCGGCCGAATGCCAGGTGAGCGTGTGCACCAGGCGCTGTACGAAGCGCACGAAGAACACCTGGTTGTCGACGCAGCGCGCACCCTCGGTCTCCTGACGCTCGCCGGTCGAGTCGTGCAGGAACACCAGGTCCAGATCGGACCCGTAGCCCAGTTCCATCCCGCCGAGCTTGCCGTAGCCGATCGCGCAGATGCGCACGGCGCGCCGTGCCTGTCCCACCCCGCACATCGGCGTGCCGAGCTGGGCGGTGGCAAAATCCCAGCTTAGGGCCAGCACGCGCTCGATGATCAGCTCGGCGACTTCCGTCAGCCGATCGCTGACGACCATCAGGGGCAGCGCCCCGGACAGGTCGGCGATGGCGATGCGAAACAGCGCGGCGCGCTGGAAGCGCCGCAGCTGCTCGACCAGCTGTTCCTCATCGCCCTCCTCCACTTCGGCGCTGCGCGCGGCCAGCTCAAGCGCGAGCTGCGCGCGCGTGGGCAGGCGCTCGAACAGCCGTTCATCGAGCAGCTCATCGAGAAGAAGCGGAAATGCGGCGATCTGCGCCAGCAGGAAATCTCCGTGCCGCGCGAGCTCGATCAGCCGCCGGCGCGCCGCCGAGTTCTCCAGCAACAGTGCAAAATAGGTCGAGCGCGCACCGATCGCCTCGATCACGCGCGAGAGCCGGCGCAACACTGGCAGCGCGTCGGGGAGCGGCGCGATTTCCTCGGCCAGCCGCCCCAGCAGCGCCAGCAGGCGCCGGCGCCCGGGCTCATCCAGGCGCCGCAGCGTCGCCGAGGAGTGCAGATCCTGCAGCAACTGCGCAATCGCGACGGGCTCGGCGAAGGCCAGCTGGGTGAGTCGCGCCTGCAGGGCCGCCCGGCCATCCTCACCTTCCAGCAGCGCCAGGAGCGGTGCCGGTTGCGCCGGGCCGGGTGGATCGGCCGACTGCACCAGCGCCGCAAAATGCCCCATCACGATGCGGCGATGCTCGTCCAGCCTCGCCGCCAGTTGCTCCCAGGACTCGCAGCGCATGGCCAGCGCGATGCGTGCCTGCTGGAGCGGATCCACCGGCAAGGTGTGGGTCTGCTGATCGGCGAGCATCTGCAGGCGGTTTTCCAGGCGACGCAGGAAC
>JANXYA010000116.1 GCA_025350345.1 Gammaproteobacteria bacterium | reverse complement strand
CTCAGGGTCCAGCTCGAGCAGGCCGGCCGGATGCAATCGCAAGGTATCGAGGCCGGCCACGAAGTGCACCGGAGTTGCCAGCCACAGCGCTTCACCGGCGGGCAGGCCATCGACGGCGGCGCAGGCGATCGAGGCGAGCGGTGCTGCTGCGTACTGTCCGCCGCCCGATTCGCGCCGCAGCCATTGCCGCCAGTCGCCTGTCTCCGGATCCACATCACCGAGGGCCAGCCAGCGCTCCAGCGCATTGAGGCGCGGGAGCGCGGCGCTCACGGCCTCACTCAGGCGTGAGGGGTACAGATCGCGCAGGACAATGACGAGGCGTGGCACGGTGGTATCGTAACGGGCATGCGCCTGGCACTCGAGAACGATCCGCAGGTTTTGAGCGTGCGCGGCTACGCCCCCGGTCTCATCGACGTGGCCGGTCAGCTGGTCCGTGCTCCCTGCATCCTCAGCGCCGAGCGCCTGATCACCGATTGGCCGGTGCGCTCAGCCGCCGAGCTCGACGAGGCGGCGCTGGCCCCGATCCTGGCGCTGCGCCCGACGCTGGTGCTCATCGGCACCGACAGCGCGGCCGCGCAGCAGGCCGGCGGCGGCTTGCGCCGCTCCGTTCAGGCGCGCGGCGTGGCGCTCGAGATCATGGACCTGGGCGCCGCCTGCCGAACCTTCAACGTGCTGGTGCAGGAGCGCCGCGAAGTGGTGGCAGGATTATTTCCCTAGAGCCCGGGGGAGAGGCCGTGCGGCGCGCGCCAAGCGCACCGGAAGAAGACACAGGACGGAAAGATCGCTCAACCAACCAACTATCCGAAGCTGACAGAATCGAATAATTGTTACTGCCTTGTTTTTGTTTTTCGAACTGTTTTTCTTCTTCTGTGGACTAATCAGCTCTTCCCCTGTTGTCCTGTGTCTTCATCCGGTGCGCCTGGGCACCCTGGGCCCTGTCGGTCTTTGCAGACAGCGGATTGATACTAGCCGCGTGCTTCGAGCCTTGACAAGCCTGTTTAAACAATATCTGTAATATCAATTTATTATGTAGATTTATTAATTCTATTTAGACGTCGTTAGCCGATGCCCCCAACGAGGGGAACGAAGGATACGGCCCCTAAAACTCTCTGCTCGATGCCCTGTTCCTGGCGACAGATGCGCAGCAGCTGCTGCCTGCCTTCGGGCCCGGCCGGCACCACCAGGCGACCACCGACCGAGAGCTGATCGATCAGCTCCTCGGGCACGCTCAACGGCGCGGCCGCGACCAGGATGCCATCGAACGGAGCTTGCGAGCGCCAGCCGAGCGAGCCATCGCCCACCTTGAAGCGCACGTTGCGCACGCCGAGCTCCTTGAGCCGTGCCCGCGCCCGCTTCTGTAGGCCCTCGATGCGTTCGATCGTGTAGACGCGCTCGACCAGCGGGGCCAGCACGGCAGTCTGGTAGCCGCAGCCCGTGCCCACTTCCAGCACCCGCTTCAGGGGCGGGCCCTCGAGCAGCGCCTCGGTCATGCGCGCGACAATGTAAGGCTGCGAGATGGTCTGACCGAAGCCGATCGGGAGCGCGGTGTCCTCATAGGCGCGGCTGGCGAGCGCCTCGTCGACGAAAATGTGGCGGGGGAGATTGCGAATGCGATCGAGTACCACCAGGTTCTCGATGCCCTGCTCGCGCAGCCGCTGCACCAGCCGGTCGCGGGTGCGGAGCGAGGTCATGCCGATGCCGGAAAATCGCGGGTCGGTCATCCGCCCGCACCCAGATTCACGCCACCGAGCCACTGGCCCAGCTCGCCCAGGGCCGCGTGACGGGTCAGGTCGATCGACAGCGGCGTCACCGACACCCAGCCGCTGGCCACCGCGTGGAAATCAGTGCCCTCGCCCGAATCGGCCCCGGCACCGGCTGGGCCGACCCAGTACATCTTCTCGCCCTTGGGATCGCGCACGGGTATGGCAGGTTCCGAGCGGTGGCGAAACCCCAGGCGTGTGGCCCGCAGGCCGCGCAGCTGCGACACGGGCAGATCGGGCACGTTGATGTTCAGGATCAGCCGCGGATCGAGCGGGCGGCCGGCCAGCCCGGCGACGATGCTGCATGCAACCGCCGCGCCGGTCTCGAAGTGCCGCGCACTCCCCGCCCGGGTGCACAGCGAGACCGCGAGCGTGGGCAGGCCCAGGAACCGTCCCTCGATTGCCGCCGCTACCGTGCCCGA
>JANXYA010000063.1 GCA_025350345.1 Gammaproteobacteria bacterium | reverse complement strand
CCGTGGCCACCCAGCCCCGCGCGGCGCAGCGCCCGCAGCGCCCGCAGCGCCGCGGGCGGGCGAGTTGGCACTGGCCAATTGAATACCAAAGACGGGAGGATCGTATGCAGAAGGCAGTACGAAAATATCTGATCGCCCTCGAAGCGGGCGATGCCGAGAAGGCCGCCGCGCTGTTCGTGCCGGGCGGATGGGTGCAATCACCGTTCCTGGGGCGCTTGCCGGTACGCGAATTCTTTGCCAAGGTGGCCAGCGCGTCCAGTGGCGCCAAGCTCACCGTGCATGACGTCCTCGTCAGCGCCGAAGGCCAGCTGCGGGCAGTTGCCTACTACCTCTACGATTGGTCGCTGAAGGACGGAACGAGGGTATCGTTCGACTGCGCCGACGTCTTCAACTTCGATGCGGATACCGGACACATCGCCTCGATCGTGCTCGTTTACGACACCCACCCGGTTCGTGGCGTCGTGCAAAAGAAATACCCGTAGGCCCCTGCCTCCGGCGCCCTCGTGCGCAGCCCAGCGATCCTCTACGGCACGGCCTGGAAGAAAGCCGATACCGCTGCACTGGTTAGTACCGCGATTCAGCTGGGGTTCCGCGGCATCGATACCGCCTGCCAGCCCAGGCACTACAACGAAGCGGGTGTGGGCGCGGGCGTACTCGCCTGCCTGAAGGGCGGGCTGGCGCGCGCCGAGCTGTTTGTGCAAACCAAGTTCACGCCCGTATCCGGCCAGGATCCCGCGACGATTCCCTACGACCGGAACGCTCCGCTCGCCCGACAGGTGGCGCAATCCCTGGCGGTGTCGCTGCAAAATCTGCAGACGGACTACGTGGACAGTCTCATCCTGCATTCCCCCCTGGCGACTGCGGAGGACACCCTGCTGGTGTGGCGGGCGTTTGAGCAGCTCGTGGACAGCGGAGCGGTCCGGCAACTCGGGATCAGCAACTGCTACCGGCTCGAGGAGCTCACCGCGCTGTGGAACGCGGCCAGGATCAAGCCGGCCGCCATCCAGAACCGCTTCCACGCCGCGACCCGCTACGATCGCGAGATTCGCGCCTTCTGCGCCATGCGGCAGATGGACTACCAGAGTTTCTGGACGCTGACGGCCAACCCGCAGCTGCTCGCTCACGCCACGCTTCTCGCCCTGGCGTCGAAGCATGGCCGGACACCCGCGCAGATCCTGTTCCGGTATCTGACGCAGAGCGGCATCGTGCCCTTGAGCGGAACGCGTTCAAAAGTGCACATGCGCGAGGATCTGGAGATCTTCGACTTTGAACTGGGCGAGGGCGAGCGTGCGGCCCTGGCGACGGCACTGTGACGGCCGGACATCAAGGTAGGGACGGGCCCAGGCGCGAGATCCGGCCAGTCAGTCGATCGGCCAGGGCATCGTCTCCGGCAGGGTGATCGCTGCCGGCACCTCGGGCTCAGATTTTTGCGCTGTCCTGTCGACGACACGCCACCACGGCTCGACCGCCTCCGCGTGCGCGGGCTCGACCGGCTCGCCCAGCCGAGGCATCACGAGCCGCGCGCCCGCTTTCGGAGCCATCTCCAGCAAGGCCTCGGCGGGCTGATCCCAGGCATGCATCGCCAGGCTGAAAGTGCCCCAGTGCACGGGCAGGAAGGGCCCTCCGCCCAGCAGCCCCAAGGCCTTGAGCGCGTTCTCGGGTCCAAGGTGAATGTCTCCCCAGGCCGGATGGAACGCGCCTACCTCCAGCATCACCAGATCAAAAGGGCCCAGCCGTTCACGGATCAGCTGGTATTGCGTCGTCAGACCCGTATCACCGCTGAAGAACACCGTGTGCCGGGGCGAGCGGATGACGAGCGAGGACCACAGGTTGGCGTTGCGATCCTTCAGCCCACGCCCCGAGAAGTGCTGCGAGGGTGCGGCAGTCACTGAGACCTCTGAGTGCGGCAACCGGTGCGACTCCCACCAGTCCAGCTCGACGATCCGTTCGGGGCTCACACCCCAGGCCTCGAGGTGCGCACCGACGCCGAGCGAAGTCACGAACGGCACCTCGCTCCTGGCGAGTTCACGGATCGTGGGGTAGTCGAGGTGATCGTAGTGGTCGTGCGAGACAACCACGAGGTCCACCGGGGGCATCGCGCGCAGCGGCACGGGCACGGGCTGAAAGCGCTTGGGGCCCGCCAACCGCGACGGCGAGGCACGCGGTCCCCAGACCGGATCGGTGAGCACGCGGAGCCCCCCGATCTCGATCAGCACCGTGGAATGACCGAGCCAGGTGGCGCGCAGCCCGCTGGCGGGCGGCCGGGCCCAGCTCTCCAGCGGGCTCATCGACGGCAGCGGTCCGCGCGGCACGCGCCGTACGCCACCACAGATGAACTCACCCAGTGTCGGCATCGGCACGCTCGGGTCGCGCAGGCCCGGGATGATGGGGTGCACGTTACGAAATCCATTGCCCGCCCAGAGTGGCGAGGCCTTCATGCGCTCGAGCCGCGCACCTGCCGATCTCCTGCCCAACGATCTCATGCCGCCACCTCCACCTTGAGCGCCTACTCTACTTTCCCCGCTGGGCGGACTCTACCTCGGCCGCGCACTGCCCCCGCATCTCCACTCGCTGTCACAACGACGACATCCTCATCCCGTACTGTTACTTCCATGATCCCCGGCGCAGACACCTCCAGTCAGCAGCGCCCCGCATACGTGGCCCCGCTCCGCGTGCTCGTGCTGCAGCGTGAGCGTTGCGACCCCTCGCCGGTGCGCGCGGATGAGACCAGCGATGCGCATCTGGTGTTCGACGCCATCTACGCCGCCTTTCAGGCGCGATGCACCATGCAGCAGGTCTTCGCCCAGCTGCGCGGCGATGAGGACGCAGTGGGCTGAGCCGTGAAACTCAGCTAACCTTGGCGGCAATGAGCGACCTGTCTGCCTTTCCCGTGACCCGGAAGTGGCCGCCGCGGCACCCTGATCGACTGCAGCTCTACTCGCTGCCCACTCCCAACGGCGTCAAGGTCGCAGTGATGCTGGAGGAGAGCGGCCTTGCCTACGAGGGGCACGCCGTCAACTTCCAGACCGGCGATCAACTCTCGCCCGAGTACGCCTCGCTCAACCCATACAGGAAGATCCCGGCAATCCTGGACCCCAATGGTCCGGATGGGAAACCCCTGCCGCTGTTCGAGTCGGGCGCGATCCTGATCTATCTCGCCGACAAGACGGGCCAGTTCATGCCACCCACCGCGGCCGGGCGCTACGAGACGATTCAGTGGCTCATGTTCCAGATGGCCGGCATCGGACCGCTGTTCGGCCAACTCGGGTACTTTCACAAGTTTGCCGGCAGGGAGTTCGAGGACAAGCGGCCGCGCGATCACTATGTCGAGGAGTCGCGGCGTCTGCTGGGCGTACTGGACGGGCGGCTCACCGATCGCACCTGGATCATGGGCGAGCTCTACACCATCGCTGACATGGCAATCTTCCCCTGGATACGCAACCTGGTCGGCTATTACGCGGCCGGCGAGCTGGTGGGCATGGCCGATTTTCCGCATGTCACGCGCGCCTTCCACGCCTTCGGCGCGCGCCCCGCGGTCATGCGGGGAATCCTGATCCCGGGGCGCTAGAGCGGGCCCAGGCGCGAGCGCAACCAGCCGGAGATGTCATTGATCTCCGCGGCGCAGACCTCGTGGCCCATCATGTATTCCTGCCACTGCACGCCCACGCCCAGTGCGCGCAGCAGATCGCGGCTGTGAGTGCCCATGTCGAACGCCAGCACCTGATCATGGCGGCCGTGGCACATGAGAATGGGCGTCGCGCGACCGGCCGGAGTGATCTCGCGTTCGGCCTTTTCCCCCAGCGGCAAATAGGTCGAGAGAGCCATGATTCCGGCCAGGGACTCGCCCTGGCGCAGACCCGCGTACAGGGCAACGGCACCGCCCTGCGAGAAACCGGCGAGCACGATGCGTCCGCGTGGCACACCGGCCGCGACCTGGGCGTCGATCAGGCCGCCGACGAGCACCGCCGAGGCGCGCACGCCCGTCTCATCCTGCGTACCGGTGCGATTCAGGCTCACCAGATCGTACCAGGCACGCATGCGCATGCCGCCGTTGAGCGTGACGGGCCGTTGCGGCGCGTGCGGGAACACGAAGCGCGCCGTAATTTTCGGCGCCAGGTTCAGGTTCGGCACGATGGGAACAAAATCGTAGCCATCGGCTCCGAGGCCATGCAGCCAGATCACGGCAGCGGTGGCGGGAGCGTCCGGTTCCGCGATGACCGCGCTGGCTGATTCGAGCAGGTTCATTGGGCACATAGTGCCTCAACCGGCACTGCTGCGCCCACCCCTGGCCCAATGGGCTGACTGAAATTCCCGGCGTCAGTCCGGACTGTGCGGCACTGCCCGAACCACCCCGAACGCCCTATAACGCATCCGCACTTCACTATTCCAGTCTGACCGGCTGCAGGCGCGGTCTACTACTACTCCTTTCAGCACAAGCCGCCGTTTCCCGCTGACTCGGTGTACAAGGGGTGGGGCGCCAGCCACTTCGCCGAGCTCTGGTATGTATTCGACCACCTGAACCAGGCACCGTGGCATTGGAGCAGGGCCGATCTGAAACTGGCTGAACAGATGTCGATGTACTGGACGAACTTCGCGAAGAGCGGCAATCCAAACGGACGGGGACTGCCGGTCTGGCCCGCGTTCACCAGCGCGGCTCCGAAGGTTCTGGACCTCGGCGATCCGGTTGCCGTGGGTGGCGTGTACAGCATCGGCAGCCTGACTGTGCTCGACCAGGTGTACTCGGCTGTCCGGGGCAGCCCGTTCCCGGCACCGTAGCCGCGGCGGCCAACGCCGGCGCGCTGTTGTTCCATCACCGCAGGCTTTAGGTCATGACCTCATTTCCAGACCAGGCCCAGGCTCACCATTCGATCCATTGCACCAACTGCGGCGCCAGGGTGTCCGGGCGGTACTGCAGCAATTGCGGACAGCAGGTGAAATACGAGCTGCACTCCTTCTGGGAGCTGCTCAGGGAGGCCACGGAGGTGGTGACCCATGCCGATTCCCGGCTGTGGCGCACGCTGCGCGCGTTGCTGTTCCAGCCCGGATTTTTGTCGCAGCAGTTCCTCGCCGGTCGCCGGGTCAGCTACCTGTCGCCCTTTCGCCTGTATTTCGTGCTGAGCGTGCTGTTCTTCCTCATGGTCTCGCTCACCCATATCCGTCCACCGCCGCCGGCGGATGGATCGCAGGCCCTCGCCGCCACGCCCCGGACTCCCGCGGCCAGCGCGCACGGCCCGGCAGCCGAGGAGCTGTGCAATACCGTGGTGGGTCACAGCCGACTGGCAGCAATTGAAAATCTGCGTCCGCCCTTTATCGCCGCCTGCATCAAGAGCCAGGCCGACAATGGCCGGGAGCTGCGCGAGATCTTCATTCGCAATCTGGGCCGCGCGATGTTCGTGCTGCTGCCCCTCATTGCGGCGTTCATGAAACTGCTGTACTGGAAACCTGTGCGCTCCTATGTCACGCACCTGCTGCTCCTGCTGCACTTTCACGCCTTTGTATTCCTGCTGCTCTCCTTCCTGCTGGCGGCGCAACGCTGGGTACACGCCGATACCGTGCGCGGGGTGGCGCTGCTCGCAGCCATAGGCATCGTCCCGTACTATCTGTACCGCTCGATGCGGCGGGTCTATGCGCAAGGCGTGTGGCGGACGCTGCTCAAGTGCACGGCGCTGTCCATGGCCTACCTCGCGTGTGCACTGTGCATGGCGGTGATCGCCGCCCTCTTTAGCGCGGAAACACTGTAAATACGCGGGTAGCCCGGGCCGCATAACATTAAGAACTGTTTAGGTGTGATGGCGTCAACGCCCTGCACCCTGGGGCGTTGCTAGGGTTGAAAGGCGCATAGATGGACGGTGCGCTGTACCCCTCAATTCATCATGGAGAATGATATGTCTAGTCGAATTAGCAAGTCGGTGTGGGTCACCCTGGCGGCCGGCGCGCTCCTTTCCCTGGGCCTGTCGACCGCTGCCATGGCGGAGACCAAGTGGGAAAAGGCGCATCCGCGGCGCGACCAGGTCAATGATCGGCTGGCCCATCAGAACAAGCGCATCAAGAATGAGGTGAAGGAAGGCGAAATGACGCCCGCGCAGGCGGCGGCGCTGCACAAGCAGGATCACGGGATCCGCAAGGAAGAGCGCATCATGGCCAGCCAGAACGGCGGGCATATCACCAAGCAGGAACAGAAGACGCTGAACCAGCAGGAAAATGGGGTCAGCAAGGAGATCGGCAAGTAGCGATCGGTCGAGATTTGTTCCGCGATGCAGGGGGCCTTCGGGCCCCCTGCCCTTTATGGGGACCGGCTTACCACTTGACGGGCTCGATGCGCGGAATCAGCACGCCGAAGGCCAGTGAACCCAGGAGCGCGACGCCTGCGGCTATCGCAAAGGCCCAATAGAACTCGCCCGTGCGATCGACGACAAACCCGGTGAGCATCGGGGCCAGTACGCCGGCGAGGTTTCCGACCAGATTCTGCACGCCCATCCACTGGCCCGCGGCGCGCGGGCCGCCGAGGGTCTGCGAAATGGCGAAGAAGTTGGGCGTCTGCGTTCCATGCAACGCCGCGGTCGCCGCCAATAGCAGCACCGCCGCCGTTGAAACGGCACTCGCACACACGATCATCATGATCGCAATGCCGATCAATCCCCACACCAGCATCGATTTTCGTACCCGATTGGCCGAGGCGCCGGCCATGATCCAGCGATCCGAGATCCAGCCCATCAGGACTGAGCTGAGCGCGTAAATGGCGTAGACGCCGGCGCCGATCTGGGCCATATCCTTGAGGCTGTAACCGTAAGACTTGACCAGAATCAGCGGCAGCCAGGTCAGGACGAAATAGAACGAATAGGTCGAGCAGAATTGTCCGAGGCTTGAACCCCAGATCGCGCGCTGCTTCAGCAGGGTCAGATACGGCAAGGGGGCGCCGTGCTGCCCTCCGGCCGTCGCGGTGCCATCGCGGGTCACGATGAACCAGGGCAGCAGCCAGAGCAGTGAGACCAGGCCGAAGGCGACGAAGGCGACCCGCCATCCGAAGCGGGCCATTACCAGCCCGCCAACGAGCGTGCCGAAAGTCGGGCCCAGCCCCTGGAAGCATCCAATCAGGCCATTCACGCGCCCGCGCTGATGCTCGGGAGCGCGCTGCGCCAGGAGCTTCGAGTTACTGGGGTAGGTGACGCTCTCACCCACCCCCAGCAGGAGGCGCAGGACCAGCAGCATGGCGAAGCTCGTCGCCAGTCCCACCAGTATGGTGGCAATCGCCCAGATGACCAGTCCTGCCGCCAGGACGTACCGGACGTCATAGCGCTGCGCCAGCCAGCCGGCGACCGGCTGGAGTGGCGCGTACGACCAGAAGAAGGCCGAGAGCAGTACACCGACCTGTGAATTGGTCAGGCCCAGCTCGTCCTTAAGCAGCGGACTGGCGGTGGCGAGATTCCCCCGATCGACGTAGTTGATGAATACCGCGACGGCGAGGAGCAGCACCACCCGGAATGGCAGGCCACGCGGCTCGGCCAGGGACGAGCGGTCCATCGCCTCAGCTCATCGCCGGTGAACCGCGATGTAATTCGTGGTCTTGAAGAACTCGTCGCGTTCCTTGTAGCGCCTGATCCTCTCCGCTCCGAAGGGCGTGATCCGGTAGAGCTCGAAGCCCTGCTCCTGGAAGAAATACCAGAAGTCCTGAAAATAGGTGCGCGTGTCGATGTTGCAGCCGCCGAACTCGAACTGCAGCGCCCTGGTCGCCTGCAGTGCCCGCCCGAACCCCCTCAGGGCAGCCAGCTCATGCCCTTCGATGTCCAGTTTCACCAGGTCCAGCGGCCGGCCCTGCAACTGAGAGAGCCAGTAGTCCTCGAAGCGGATGGTGGTG
>JANXYA010000055.1 GCA_025350345.1 Gammaproteobacteria bacterium | reverse complement strand
GCTCCGGCGCCTTCGCCAGCGCTTCGTTCACCGCGATCACGGTGCCCGCGACCGGAGAGTAGACATCGGAGGCGGCCTTGACCGACTCGACGACGGTGCAGGCCTCTCCCGCGTTCAACGCCCGACCCACGGCCGGCACTTCGACAAACACCAGATCGCCCAGGGCATGTTGCGCGTGATCGCTGATGCCGACCTCCACCGTGCCATCGGAGCGCTCGCGCACCCATTCGTGGCTGCGCGCGTACTTCAGATCCGCCGGTACATTGATCATCGCCTGAAGACTCCCCTGTGAACCGCGTGTGCCAGACGCAAACTAGAGCTCCACCAGCGAGCGCCCATGGCGCACGAATGGCGGCTTGACGACGCGGGCCGTGAAGGGCTTCCCACGCACGTCGACCTGCACCTCGCCTCCCGCAGCGGCCGCGGCGGCAGGCACGCGCGCGCGCGCGATCGAGCGCGCCAGCGTCGGCGAAAAGGTGCCGCTGGTGACCTGTCCTTCACCGGCCGGGCTCAGCACGCGCTGGTGTGAGCGCATCACCGCACGATCGGCGAGCAGCAGCCCCACGAGCTTAGCTCCGTCCGCCGCCGTGCGTGCCCGCTCGAGCGCCGCGCGGCCGACGAACGCGCGGTCGCCGGGTTGGAATGCCACGGTCCAGGCGAGGCCCGACTCCAGCGGATGATTGCTCTCGTCCATGTCGCTGCCGTAAAGATTCATGCCGGCCTCGAGCCGCAGCGTATCGCGCGCTCCCAGGCCGCAGGAGCGCACGCCGCGCTCGTTGAGCCGCTGCCACAAATCCACGGCAGCCGCGGCCGGCACCATCACCTCGAAACCATCCTCGCCGGTATAACCGGTGCGCGCGACGAACCAGGCGCCCAGCTGCGCGCCAAAGAAACTCTCCAGGGCCATCGCGGAGCGCGCCTCGTTCGGGGCCAGGAGCGCAGCCAGCGCGGCGCGCGCCTGCGGGCCCTGTACCGCCAGCATCGCCAGCTCGCGCCGCTCGCGCACTTCGACCCCGAAGGGCTCCGCCCGGCCCCGGATCCAGGCCAGGTCCTTCTCGCGCGTACCGGCATTGACCACGAGGCGAAACCACTGTTCATCGAGGAAATAGGTGATCAGATCGTCGATGATCCCGGCGTCTTCCCTGAGCATGCAGCCGTACAGGGCCTTGCCTGGCCGGGTCAGCCGCGCCACGTCATTCGCCAGCAGCTCGCGCAGGAACTCGCGCACGCGCGCGCCGTGCAGGTCGATGACGCACATGTGGGAGACATCGAATACGCCGGCCGCACGGCGCACCGCATGATGCTCCTCGATCTGCGACCCGTAGGCGACGGGCATGTCCCAGCCGCCAAAGTCGACCAGGCGCGCGCCGA
The DNA here is from genome assembly GCA_025350345.1 of Gammaproteobacteria bacterium. Taxonomy (GTDB): domain Bacteria; phylum Pseudomonadota; class Gammaproteobacteria; order Steroidobacterales; family Steroidobacteraceae; genus FEN-1191. Next base: position 4,801 of record JANXYA010000055.1, on the reverse strand, counting down.
GGGCGACGTGCAGGTCGTACAGGGGTGTACGCAATGCCAAAATTATCTCCACCGCGTCCAAGCCCCTGCGGTGGGCGAGCAGGGCCACCGGGCCCGGCCGCTCTCCGGAATACCGTCCGTAGGGGCCTGAATCATACCAGTTGCCCCGCCCGCGCCTCTACAATAGACCGCCATGGATACCCCACCCTTGCGCCGTCCGCGACGCTCGACCCTGGGCGTCGATGTCGGTGGTGTCCCGGTGGGCGCTGGCGCCCCCATAGTGGTCCAGTCGATGACCAACACCGACACGGCCGATGTGGCCTCGACCGTGCGGCAGGTGCGCGAACTGGCCGAGGCCGGCTCCGAGCTCGTGCGCATTACGGTCAACACCGACGAGGCCGCCGCCGCGGTCGCTCCCATCCGCGATCAACTGCGCGCGCAGGGTTGTACCGTGCCGCTGATCGGTGATTTTCACTACAACGGTCACCGCCTGCTCAAGGCCCATCCCGCCTGCGCCGAAGCGCTCGCGAAGTACCGCATCAACCCGGGCAACGTGGGCCGCGGCAGCAAGCGCGACCCGCAGTTCGCCGAGCTGATCGAGTTCGCCTGCCGCTACGGGAAACCCGTGCGGATCGGCGTGAACTGGGGGAGCCTGGATCAGGAGCTGCTGGCGCGGCTGATGGATGCCAACAGCGAGCGGCCCGAACCGCACTCTGCCCAGCAGGTGCTGCGCGAGGCACTGGTGCGCTCCTGCCTCGACAGCGCCGCGCGTGCGATGGAGCTCGGACTGGGCGCTGATCGGATCATCCTGTCGGCGAAGGTCTCGGCGGTGCAGGACCTGATCGCGGTGTACGGCGAACTCGCCGCGCGCACCCGCCATGCGCTGCACCTCGGGCTCACCGAGGCGGGAATGGGCTCCAAGGGTATCGTCGCCTCCAGCGCCGCGCTGGCGGTCCTGCTGCAGGCGGGCATTGGCGACACGATCCGCATCTCCCTCACCCCGGAGCCCAACGGCGATCGCCGGCGCGAAATCATCGTCGCGCAGGAGCTGCTGCAGACGCTGGGGCTGCGCAGCTTCGCCCCGCTCGTCACCGCCTGCCCGGGGTGCGGGCGTACCACCAGCACCTACTTCCAGACTCTGGCGCAGAGCATCCAGGAGCACCTGCGCCGACGCATGCCCGAATGGCGCCGCACCCACGTCGGGGTCGAGAATCTGGCGGTCGCAGTGATGGGCTGCGTCGTCAACGGCCCCGGCGAGAGCAAGCAGGCCCACATCGGCATCAGCCTGCCAGGGACCGGTGAGCGGGCGGTGGCGCCCGTGTACGAGGATGGCGCCAGGACGGTGACCCTCAAGGGAGAGCACATCGCCGAGGAATTCCAGCAACTCGTTGAACAGTACGTGGCACGCAGCTTTCCGCCGCGCGCCGGCACGAACGGAGATCCGTCATGAGCAACCTGAGTGAAAAGCACTGCGTGCCCTGCGAAGGCGGCGTCGCCCCCCTGACGCGCGCCGAGGCTGAGGCCCTGCGCAAGCGCATTTCCGCCGCCTGGCAGCTCGATGCCGAGGGCAAGAGCCTGCGGCGCGAATACGGCTTCGTCGATTTCTACCGCACGATTAGCTTCGTGAATGCGCTGGCGCACGTCGCCAACGTCGAGGACCACCATCCCGATCTGGAGGTCGGCTACAACTACTGCCGCGTGCGCTACACCACGCACGCCATAGGCGGACTGTCCGAAAACGACTTCATCTGCGCCGCGCGGATCGACGCCATCGCCGCCCGCTAGCGCGCCTTGGGCTGGGGCTTGCCCGCCAGGCGGGCGCTGGCGGGCGCCGGCGAGGACAGCAGCGTCGAGGTGCGCTGGGTCAGGTCGACCAAATAGCGGCTGCCCGTCTCGCTCTCGATTTCCAGTTCGCCGCGCCCGGGAACCAGCCGCATGGAGCGAAAGTGGCGGGCGCAGTCCTCGACACCGGCGGCGCTGGGCTCGGCCAGCTGGTACACCTGCAGGCGCCAGAGGCGCACGCCGCTGCGCAGGTCGATCGCCGCCAGGTACCCACTGGCCGGATCGCCGCTGGCCTCGTTCCCCAGGCCATCCTGCGCGTAGCGCACGCCTTCGTACTCGACGGGCGGCACCTCGGGTGGCGGCGGCCGGCTGGATGTGGGCTCATTGTTCGCCATGGTCAGGGAAGCATAAATCACACATCGGCCGCCATTGGCAATCATTTTGCACCGCCTTAGGTATCGATACGGATGCCTCGGGAGCGGCTGAGGGCCTAGCCTACCCACACCGGCGATCAGCCGTTGGTAGATCGAGGAGATCACATGAAACTCGCACAATGGGAGCCATACCGCGATATGGAACAGTTACTGGCACGCATGACGCCGGCGAACTTCTGGTCTGCCAGCCGCGCCCTTCCCGAAGTTGCCAATGCCAGGTTCCAGTGGACGCCTGCGGCGGACATCAGTGAGACGGAGAAGGAGTATCTGATCCGCGCTGAACTGCCGGCGGTGCGCAAGGAAGACGTGCAGGTGACCCTCGAGGACGGCACGATCACCATCCGTGGCGAGCGCCGGCAGCGGCAGACGGAGAAGAGTGAGAAATTTCACCGCGTCGAGAGCTACAGCGGCGAATTTACCCGCATGTTCTCGCTCCCTGCAGATGCCGAAGCCGCTGCCGTGCATGCAGAAAGCAGCGATGGCGTGCTGACCGTGCACATTCCGAAGCGGGCGGTGAACAGACCGGCGCCTGTGCAGATCAAGGTCGAATGAGCCAGGCGAGGCGGGTGCGGTAGCGCGCTGGGGCGCTACCGCTCGCGGCGTGCAGATTCTCAAAACCAGCTGTAGTTGAAGCTGACGCTGACCCGCTCGCCGGGGGCGGGGTTGAGCGGCACCTCGTGCCGCAGCCAGCTTTCGAACAGCACCAGCTGGCCAGCGATGGCGGGCAGGGTGACCCAGGCGCGATTGGGCATCCGTGCCCTCGCCTTGCGCGGCGGTGCGGCCATGTAGCGCTCGAGCCGCGGATCCTCGAATTTCAGCCCGGCGCAGCCCGGCGGCGTGCGCACGTAATAGGTACCGCTGATCGTCGCCAGGGGGTGCAGGTGCAGGCCGTGCACGACCTGGCGCTGCATGATGTTCACCCAGCAATCGGTCATCGCCAGCTTGCGGCCGCGCAGGTCCAGCTCCAGCGCGCGCGCAAAACGAGTGACGTGACGGTCCAGCACTCGCTCCAGCCGTGCGAAGCTGGGGGAGATCCGCTGCAGCTGGCACAGCGAGTTGTACGAGGTGTAGCCGCCGGGATAATTGTGCCGCGACCAGGCACGGCCGGCGCGATCGTCGCGGCGCAGCTGCAGGCTCTCGCGCTGCAGCTGCCCGTTCAGTGCCGCGGCGCGCGCGGGCCCGAGGCGCGCCGTGTAAATCTGCGTTGCAAACAGGGAGCGTAGCGGCATGCCCTAGCCTAGCGAGTCGGGGGTCCAACGGGTACTGGCGATCGGCCCGGCGCGAGTCCGGCCGATGCAGTAGATTATCGCAAATCCCGCAGGGCTCGCCCCGAGGTGTGCATGTCTCAAGCCCGACGCTCCTTTGCCAGTGACACAATCACGCCCATGGCCCCGGAGGTGCTGGACGCATTGGCGCGGGTGAATCTTGGTACCGCGCATTCCTACGGCGAGGACGCCGAGACGACTCGCCTCACCACGCTGGCCCGGGAGCTGTTCGAGACCGAGCTGGCCATCTTCCCGGTCACGACGGGCACCGCGGCCAACGCTCTGGCGTTGACGGCGATCGCTCCACCCTTTGGTGCGATCTTCTGCCACCGGCTGGCGCACATCAATACCGATGAGTGCGGCGCGCCGGAGTTCTACACCGGCGGCGCGAAACTCCTGCCGCTCGATTCCGCCGACGGCAAGATCCGTGCGGCGCAGCTCGCCGCGCCCATCGCGCACGCCCGCGAGATGGGTGTGCATCATGTGAAGCCCGCCGCCATCAGCCTGTCCCAGGCCACCGAATGGGGCACGGTCTATACGCTCGCCGAAGTCGCCTCGCTCGCCGCGGAGGCGCACGCGCATGGCCTCGCCGTGCACATGGATGGCGCGCGCTTCGCCAACGCCATGGTGCGCCTGGACTGCACGCCGGCGGCGGCCACCTGGAAAAGCGGCATCGACGTGCTGTCCCTGGGCGCGACCAAGAATGGCGCGCTCGCCGCCGAGGCGGTGATTTTCTTCAAGCCGGAACTGGCGCGCGATTTCGAGCGCAATCGCAAGCGCGGCGGACACCTGTGGGCGAAGACGCGATTCCTGAGCGCGCAGCTGAACGCCTGCCTGGGCAACGGCCTGTGGCTGCGCAACGCCCGCATCGCCAATACGCTCGCCACCCGGCTCGCGCAGGGACTTGAGGGCTGTGGCATCGCACTGCTCCAGCCGGTCGACGCCAACGAGGTTTTCGCCGCGTTCCCGGCGCCGCTGATCGCGGCGCTGCGCGCCCAGGGGTTCGAGTTCTACGAGTGGCCGGCGCCTCCGGGGCTGAACTCACCGGTCGTGAGGCTGGTCACCGCCTTCGACATGCGCGAGGCGGACGTCGATGCCCTGCTCGAGGCAATCAGGCAGGCATCGTAGCCGCGGTCTGCGTTTCGCCCTCCTCTGTGCCCGTTCCCTTGAGATTCAGGGTCAGCGTGGCGGCGGCCAGCATCAGCGCGAGCGCGACCAGGAACAACAGCACCGCCGCGCGCCCGGCCCGCACGCTGAATGGCGTGCGTCCGGCCAGCGCGCCTCCCCCGCCGATGATCGCCGCACACACCGACAGGAAAGCAGCCGCCACCGCCGCCGTGA
>JANXYA010000050.1 GCA_025350345.1 Gammaproteobacteria bacterium | reverse complement strand
TACAAACCATGCAACCCGCCCCAGACCACGAAGGTCCAGTTCGCGCCGTGCCACAGCCCGCCCAGCAGCATCGTGCCCATCAGCGCGGCGTAGGTGCGCGCCGGGCCGTGACGGTTGCCACCCAGCGGAATGTACAGATAGTCCCGCAGCCAGGAGGACAGCGTGATGTGCCAGCGACGCCAGAAGTCCGAAAAGCCGACCGCGGCGTAGGGAAAGCGAAAATTGTCGGGCATCGCAATGCCGAGGCACAGGGCGGCACCGATCGCGGTCGTGGAGTAGCCCGCGAAATCGCAGAAGATCTGCCCACTGAAGGCCAGGGTGCCGGCCCAGGCGTCGAGGGCCCCGGGCGCGCGGGTGGCGTCGTAGACCCTCTCGGCCGCGTTCGATAGAAAAGTGTCGGCCAGAACGACCTTCTGGAACAGGCCGAGCGTCATCAGCGCCAGCCCGAATCGCAGCTGCTGCGCGCTCGCGCGCCGCTCCTGCTCGAACTGTGGCACGAGCTCGGTGGGCCGCATGATGGGGCCGGCCACCAGGTGCGGAAAGAACGTCACGAACAGGGCGTAGTCCAGGAAATTGCGCGCGGGCAGGGCGCGGCGCAGGTAGACATCGAGCGTGTAGGACATCGTCGCGAAGGTGTAGAAGGAGATGCCGACCGGCAGCACGATGTCGAACTCGGGCGGGTGGTAGGCGATGCCGAACCCGGACATCAGCGCGGAAAAATTGTGCAGCAGGAAAGTGCCGTACTTGAAATACATCAGCATGCCGAGGTTCGCCACCACCGACAGCAGCATCCAGGCGCGCCGCTTCGCTGCGCCCTCGGCCCGCACCAGCGCCTGGGCTGCGAACCAGTCGACGATGGTCGAGATCCACAGCAAGAGGATGAACGGCGGGTTCCAGGCGGCGTAGAACACGTAGCTCGCGAGCAGCAGGTTTATCTTGCGAGTCTTCCACGGGAGCGGCAGAGAGTGCAGCGCGAGCACAAGCGCGAAGAACACTGCAAAAGTGAGTGTGTTAAATACCATCAGGCGTGGATCCCAATTGCCTGCACGGCGCGTCGGTTGTCGTTTCTGTTACGCGAGCGCTTCGGCTGCCGGAATATGTTGCCATTGATTGTCACCGTGCGCCAGCAGTTCCGGGCCGCCGAGATCAACTCGCGGGTGATCCGCGTCGGGGACCAGGCCACCGCCCGAGTCCCACTTCTGGCCCGCTGCCGCCTGTCATAGGCATCCGTTCCCCACGCATGCACGACACCAATAATTGGGCGATGCGCCCAATTTCAGGAGCTTGCCGGAAGGCTTGCCTTACTATAAAGTAAGGCGACACTTTCGGGAGACCTCCATGACCACCGCAACGCTGACGAGCAAGGGGCAGATCACCATCCCGGCCGAGGTGCGTACCGCGCTGGGTGTGGAGACGGGGGATCGCGTGGAGTTTGTCGCGGTGGCACCCGGGCGCTACGAGTTCATCGCAGCGACCCGGCCAGTGACGTCCCTGAAGGGCATGTTCGGCAAGGCCCGCAAGGCCGTCTCGATTGACCAGATGAATGCTGCAATCGCCCGGCGTGGAGCCGCCGCCAAGTGATCGGCCTTGATACCAACGTCCTCGTGCGCTACATCATGCAGGACGACATCAAGCACTCGCCGCTGGCAACGCGGATTGTGGAATCGCTGGCTGCTGAATCGCCGGGCTTCGTGCCGCTGGTTGCGATCGTGGAACTCGGTTGGGTGCTGTCATCCGCTTACGAGCTGGAGCGGAAGCAGTTGGTCGAGGCGTTTGAAGCGCTCCTGCGTACCAAGGAGCTGGTGATCGAGCGCGGGGAAATCGTCTGGAAGGCGTTGCGCTTATTCCAGCGGACGAACGGCGACTTTGCCGATTGCCTGATCGCCTGCTCGGCGGAGGCAGCCGGTTGCACGAAGACTATGACCTTTGATCGCGGCGCGGTGAAGAACAGCGGAATGACGTTGATCGCCTAGGCCGAGGAATCCTGGGATCCTGCGGCTGCCTCGTCACGCGGCGCTGCGGCCGTCAATCCTCGGCGCCGTGGCTGATCTCGATGCCCAGCGAGCGGAGCTTGCGGTACAGGTGGGTACGCTCCATGCCGACGCGCTTGGCGAGCAGGCCGACCTTGCCACCGCACAATTGGAGCTGTTGCTGCAGGTAGGCGCGCTCGAAATGCTCGCGCGCCTCGCGCATCGGGAGCGAGAGCAGGTCCTGCTTGACGAGCGGCGCGTCGATCGGCGACTGCGCGGCGAGTTCGCCCTCGACCTCCTCCAGGGAAATCTCCTCGCCTCCGCCGCGCAGCAGCAGCCGGCGCAGCAGATTGCGCAGCTCGCGCAGGTTGTCGGGCCAGGGGTAGTTGCGCAGCCGGTTCTGGGCCGCGACGCTGCAGCGGCGGAACTGCAGCTTCTCGCCAGCGGTGAGTTGATCGATGCACTGGCGCAGCAGCTCGGGCACGTCCTCGGCGTATTCACGGAGCGGTGGCACGCGCAGGGGCAGTACCGACAGCTGCGCGTACAGGTCGCGGCCGATTCTGGCGCCGCCGGCGCGCGCCTCGATGCCGGGCAGCGCGGTGGCGATGAAGCGCACGTCGCACTTGACGGGCTGCGCGGAGCCGCTCCGTACGAAGCTGCCGGTCTCGAGTATTCCGGCCAGCACTCCGCGCGCGCCCTCGGGCAATTCCTCGACATCACCGGTGTACAGCGTACCTCCGCTGGCCTGGTCAATGAGCCCGGGCTGTGCCTTGCCTCCCAGCAGCGCCGCGGCGGCCTGGTCGGCCTGGAGCGCGCGCGGGTTCCAGCTGAGGAAGGGGCCGGCGGCGCGCGTGCCCGACTGGTGCACGAAGCGCGCCAGCGCTTCCGTTTCGCTGCCGGGCTCGGCGATCAGCAGGAGCGGCGCCGGGTAGGCGGCCAGGCGCAGCAGCTCGGAGCGCAGCTGCTGGGCGATGCGGCTGCGTCCCAGGAGCGGCGCCGTCGTGCGCGCGCTGCTGAAGCCGCCGGACTGGCGCGTGCGGCGCGCGTCCAGCGCGCGCTTGACGGTCGGCAGGAGCTTGGCGAGCGACAGGGGCTTCTCGATGAAATCGAAGGCACCGAGCCGCGTGGCCTCGACCGCGGTCTCCACGGTGCCGTGCCCGGACATCATGACCACCGGACAATCGTGGCGCGCATCGACCGACCATTCGCGCAGCAGCGTGATGCCGTCGGTGTCGGGCATCCAGATGTCGAGCAGCACCAGGTCGGGAGCGGTGCGCGCCCGGGCGGCGCGCGCCTGCACCGCATCGGCAGCCACGTCCACGTCGTGTCCTTCCTCGCTGAGGATTTCCTGCAGCAGGCGGCGAATGTCTGCTTCGTCGTCGACGACGAGAATCCGGCTGGCACTCATGCTCGCTCCCTCCGCAACTCCGTGCGCTTGTCGACCGCGGCGGGCAGCAGCACGCGCACCCGCGCACCGCCCCCGGCCAGATTCTCGGCCGTGATCCTGCCCCCGTGTTCCTCGACAATACGCTGCACGATTGCCAACCCCAGTCCGGTACCGCGCGCCTTGCTGGTGACATAGGGCTCGAAGGCCCTGCGGAGGATATCCTCGCGGAAGCCGGGCCCGTTGTCACTCACGGTGATTTCAGCCTGTGCCGGCTTGCCGGCTTTCAGCCAGCGGGTGCGCACCGTCATGGCCCCGGCGCTGGTGCCGGCCAGCACCTCGATGCCATTGCTGAGCAGGTTGGCCAGGATCTGCCGCACGCGGCCGCGGTCGGCCTCGATCTCGGGCAGCTCCGGGTCAAGGTCCAGGCTGATGAGCACCGCCGGATCCTGCAGCCGGTACAGCTCCACCACTTCGCCGACCAGCTGGTTGAGGCTGAACTGCGCCAGCTGCATTTCCGGGGTGCGCGCGTAGTCGCCGAAGGCATTGACCATCTGCTTCATCGCATCGACCTGCTGCACGATGGTGCGCGTCGCGCGCTCCAGGAGCCGGGCGTTCTCGGTATCGAGGCCAGCGAGGAGCTTGCGCCGCAGCTGCTCGGCCGAGAGCTGGATCGGCGTGAGCGGATTCTTGATCTCGTGCGCGAGGCGGCGCGCCACCTCGCCCCAGGCGGCGTTGCGCTGGGCGTTCAGCAGCGCCGTGATGTCCTCGAACACGATCACCAGGCCGCTGTGCTCGCCCTCGTCCGGGAGCGGCGTGCAGGCCCACAGCAGCACGCGCGGTCCGGCCTGATCGCGCAGGCTCAGCTGCTCGCGCCACTCCCGCTCACCGGCGGCGAGCCGGGCACGCAGGGCGGTGACGAAGCCGCCCAGCAGCGTGCCCTCGTCCGCACCGCCCGCCAGCGGCAATTCCGCCGCCGCCGCAAAATCGCAGCCGAGTATGGCGCCCGCCGACTGGTTGGCGCTGCGCAGGCGCAGCGCCGCATCGATCACCAGCACGCCGCTGGACAGGCGCGAGAGAATCACGGCGAGGCGCTCGCGCTCGCGTTCCACGGCCTGGCGGCTGATCGCCGCCTCCTCGCTGGTGCGCCGCAGGCGCTTGGTCATGTCGTTGAAGGAGTGCACCAGGAACCCCATTTCATCGCGCGAAGGCAATTGCAGGCGGGTGCCGAAGTCGCCCTTGCCCACCGCGCGCGTGCCGGCGATCAGGTCCTTCACCGGCCGGGTGAGGCGCTGCGCCGACCAGACCGCACCATAAATGGCCGCCAGCATGGTGATCAGCAGCACCAGGGTGAGCGTCAGCATGAAATTGATCTTCAGCGGCTCGCGGCTGGCGGACAGGTCGCCGTAGCTGAGGTAGGCGTCCTGGACCGCATCGGCGAGCCCCGAGAGCTCCGCGGGCACTTCGTAGTCGATGAGCACGAAGCGCCCGGCGGGGACGCCAGGCACGCGCCCGAGCGGCGCGGCGGTGACGATGCGGGCGAGTCCCGGCCCGGATGGCTGCAGGCTGAAATAGCTGCGTCCCGCCGCGATCTGCAGCAGCAGCTCGGCGGACGGCGCGGCCGGCAGGAGCGAGCTGGCGCGGCTGCTGATGGCGACGGCATGGCCGCCGCGATCGTAGACGGTGACGTCCGCGGCCTGGGCCTCGCGCCGCTGGGCATCGAGGCGCAACGCCAGCTCCGTGCCCTTCAGGCCCGCGATCACGCGCGCGAAGCTCTCGGTCCGCCGCGACTGCTCGTGCAAGCGCAGGTCGAGGGCCGAGCGCGACAGCTCCAGCGCGTCGTTGAGCCCCTGCCTCGTCTCGCCGCGAAACCAGCTGTCGATGCCGTAGTTCAGGAATTCGAGCGCGAACAGGTACACGATCAGCAGCGGCACGACCACCAGGGAACCGAACATCACGACCGTGCGCACCGTCAGGCGCGAGCCGGGCACGTGGTCCTTGAAGTCGCGGTACAGCTGCCAGAGCTTGCGCGCGAGCAGCACGCCGAGCGCGATCACCGCGCAGCTGTTGAGCAGCAGGATCCAGGGTTGGCGGCGGTTGAAGTCGCCGGAATTCTCCGCGCTGTGCGCCAGCAGCAGCAGCGCCCACAGGCCGGCGCCGAAGGCGAGCACGATGAGGGCCCGCAGGCCCCAGCGCTTCAGCGTACGAGGGTCCACGTGTACCAGTCGCTGGTGCGGTGCCAGGCGTCGGACCAGAACATCAGCATGCGCAGGGCGTCGGGCATGTGCCCGCGCCGCACGCCGGCGCGCAACGCGATCTGCCATTGTTCATCGCTGCGCAGCTGGGAGTCCACGACGACCGGCCATTCCTCGACCTGTCCGAGGCTCGCCAGCGCGGCGGCCAGCGTCGGGAAGGATTCCTGCGCGCCCCCGTCGGCGTCCCGCAGCAGATACCGGTCGGTCACGACGTGATAGGACAGCTCCCGCCGGCGCACCAGGTCCGCCGCGACGGCATCGAGCCACAGGCGGCGATGCCGGCTGACGATGCATTCGAGATCGAAACTCAGGGTGATCCCGTCCTTGAGGGAGGCGCTGAGCTGCTCGCTTTGCGGATAGACGATGCGTGCGGTGAGCTCGATCACGCCGTGGCTCGGCACCGCGTAGGCCGAGCGGATCTCGAGCTCGCCGTCCAGCGGGTCCTCGGCGCGCGCGCCAGGCACCACGGCGAGCGCCATGAGCGCCAACGCCAGCCGAAACAGCGTGGTGACCGGATGCATGCCTCTCGCCTTGGATCCCCTAGCGTGTCAG
>JANXYA010000037.1 GCA_025350345.1 Gammaproteobacteria bacterium | reverse complement strand
GGCAAGACCACCACGCTGTACGCGGCACTCGAGCGGCTCAACGACAACTCCAGCAATATCATGACGGTCGAGGATCCGATCGAGTACTTCATCGACGGCATCGGCCAGACGCAGGTCAACACCAAGGTCGAGATGACCTTTGCGCGTGGACTGCGCGCCATCCTGCGCCAGGACCCGGACGTGGTGATGGTCGGTGAGATCCGCGACCTGGAGACAGCGCAGATCGCGGTGCAGGCCTCCCTCACCGGTCACCTGGTGCTCTCAACGCTCCATACCAATACCGCGGCCGGCGCGCTGACGCGCCTGCGGGACATGGGCATCGAGCCCTTCCTGCTCTCATCGAGCCTGATCGGCGTGCTCGCCCAGCGCCTGGTGCGGGTACTGCGCCCCGACACGCGCCAGTCCTTCATCGCCGGTGACTACGAGCGCCGGCTCCTGGGCCTGGCCCCGGAGGAGCCCTCACCCACGCTCTACCGGCCCGCCGGCGGCGCCAAGGGCTACCGGGGCCGTACTGGCATCTACGAGCTGATCGTGGTCGACGATGCGATGCGCACCATGATTCACGACGGCGCCAGCGAACAGGAACTCGAGCGCCGGGCGCGGGCCCACACCCACTCCATACGCGACGACGGGCTCGAGCGGGTGCGGCGTGGCGAGACCACGATCGAGGAAGTCCTGCGCGTCACGCGCGAAGACTAGGGCTCAGGCTGTGGGTGCCTTCGAATACACGGCGCTCGACAGCGCGGGACAGAGCCACAAAGGGGTGCTGGAGGGCGACACGGCGCGTCACGTGCGGGCGCTCCTGCGGGAGAAAGCCCTGCTGCCCGTGGCGGTCACGGAAGTCGTCACGCAGGAAGCGCGGGGCCAGCGCGGCGGCACGCGCTTTGGGCTCCTCCGGCGCGTCTCGACCACGGAGCTGTCGCTCCTGACCCGCCAGCTCGCCACGCTGGTGCGCGCGGCCCTGCCGCTGGAGGAAGCGCTGCTGGCCGTCTCGCAGCAGACCGAGCGGCCGCGGGTACAGAGCATCCTGCTGGGCGTGCGCGCCCGCGTCATGGAGGGCCACACGCTGGCGGCAGGGCTGGCGGATTTCCCGCGCGTGTTTCCCGAGATCTACCGCGCCACGGTCGCCGCGGGCGAGCAGTCCGGACATCTCGATGTGGTGCTCGAGCGTCTCGCCGAATACACCGAGGGCCGCGAGATCCTGCGCCAGAAAGTGCTGGGCGCGATGCTCTATCCGATCGTGCTCACGGTCATGAGCTTCGGCATTGTCTCGATCCTGCTCGCCTACGTGGTACCCAAAGTGGTGCAGGTGTTCGAAAACAGCCACGCGCAACTGCCCTTCATGACCCGCGTGCTGGTGGCGTTCAGCGATTTTATCCGGCACTACGGCATCGCTGCGGTGCTGGTGCTGGTGGCCGCCGGCGTGCTGTTCGGGCGCTGGCAGCGCGATCCGGCCCACCGGCGGCGGGTGGACCAGTGGCTGCTGACCCTGCCGCTGGCCGGCAAGCTCCTGCGCGGCTTCAATACGGCGCGCTTCACGCGCACCTTGAGCATCCTCACCGCCAGCGCCGTGCCGGTGCTGGACGCGCTGCGGATCTCCGGGGAGGTCGTGACCAGCCTGCCGATGCGCGATGCGGTCACGGCGGCCACGGCCCGGGTGCGCGAAGGCGCACCCATCGGACGCTCGCTGGCGGCGAGCCGGCTGTTTCCGCCCATGACCATCCATCTGATTTCCAGTGGCGAGGCAAGCGGCCGGCTCGAAAATATGCTCGAGCGCGCGGCCATCAACCAGGAACGGGAACTCGAGGGCCTGGTTTCCGCCCTGACGGGCCTGCTGGGGCCCCTGCTGATCGTCGCCATGGGCCTGTTCGTGATGGGCATCGTCTTTGCAATGCTGTTGCCCATCTTTGCCATGAATTCGCTGATTCGCTAACGATAGTGTGAACCAGCGCCATTGCATCTGGGCCGGGTTGGACTTATTTTCGGCGCCGAGGAACTTCATCGCCCGGAATGGCTGCCATGAGTGGAAGCACGGAGACCGAAGATTTCGATGATGACGACGACGGCGACGAGATCGTCGACGACGACGGCCTCGATGTCGATCGCGTCATGAAGGATCTGGAGACCGCCAAGCGACGGGCGGCAAAAGCGGGCGAACCGGCCTGGCGGCACCTCGAGCGGCGCATGGAACAGAAGCTGACCGCCGAACAGATCAGCGATTTCGAGGACTACGACATCGGCGATGGCGCCTCGCCGCGAGCGGCCCGCAAGGCGCGCGAATCAGGCAACGACTGACTGCTCCCTTCAGGCGTTGCGCCGCAGCACGCCGACCACCACACCTTCGATGAGCAGCGGCTCCTTCTGCAGATCGACCCGGATGGGCTCGAACTCGGGATTCTCCGGCATCAGCCAGACGATCGATGCTTGCTGGCGATAGCGCTTCACCGTGACCTCGCTTTCCAGCCGGGCGACGATGATCTGGCGGTTGCGCACTTCCGCGGTGCGGTGCACGGCCACCAGGTCCCCATCGAGGATGCCCGCATCTTTCATGCTCATGCCCACGACTTTCAGCAGGTAGTGCGGCGGCCGCTGGAACAGGGCGGGATCAACCCCCAAATGATCGACGATGTGCTCCTCGGCCAGGATCGGCCTGCCGGCCGCGACACGACCGATCAGTGGCAGCCCGAGCTGCACGCGCAGCGTGTCTTTCAGGCGGATGCCGCGCGAGGAGCCGGGCACCAGCTCCACGCAGCCCTTGCGTGCCAGCGCGCGCAGATGCTCTTCCGCGGCATTGGGCGAGCGAAAGCCCAGTTTCTCCGCGATTTCGGCGCGCGTGGGCGGCATGCCGGTTTCAACGAGCGCCTGGCGGATGAGCTGCAGCACCTGGGACTGGCGGGGGGTGAGATCTGACATACCTGTGATTATATACAGTACGCGAGCGAACACAAGCGATCGGCGGGCGGAGCGCGAAATTTCTAAGGCTTTGAAAAATCTGTCGCAACACGCCGACGCTTAAGAGCGGTTACCCTTGCAATCCACGCGTGGATTTGGTCAAGTTGCGCCTCCGCAGAACTCACGTGGCGGCGAAATGCGGCTGGCGTGGCGCGGTTAGGACTTTCCAGATTCGATTTTCAAGGGGATTTACGCAAATGAATAAGGCAATTATTGTGAAGCTGGCTGCCGCGGCCGCTGTCTTCGCACTCGCGGGCTGCACGGACCTGAAGCCACTGCAGGCAGAAGTTGACGCCCTCAAGACGCAGGTCGGCACGCTGCAGTCAGACCTGGCCGCGCACAAGGCGGATCGTTCCGCCGAGAACGCTGCTGCCAAGGCTGGCACTGACGCTGCGGCTGCTGCTTCGGCGGCCGCCAATGCGCAGAGCACGGCCAATCAGGCCCTGGCTGCCGCGCAGGCTGCCCAGTCCGGTGTCGATGCGACCAATGAGAAGATTGATCGCATGTTCAAGAAGTCGGTCTCGAAGTAAGTTACTTCGCCTGATTTCTCCGGCCGCGCCGCCGGAAGGGAAACGCCGCGCCCATTGCGCGGCGTTTTTTTTGGGCGGTAGACGCGGGTCAATACCGGACCAGCGCCGATCCCCAGGTCAATCCGCCGCCGAAGGCCTCCAGCAGCAGCAGATCGCCGCGCTTGATGCGCCCGTCGCGCACGCCGATGTCGAGCGCCAGCGGCACCGAGGCGCTGGAGGTGTTCCCGTGGTCGGCCACGGTGATGATGACCCGGTCGAGTGGCAGGTCCAGCTTGCGTGCCGTGGCCTGGATGATGCGGATGTTCGCCTGGTGGGGAACGAGCCAATCGAGATCAGAGCGGCTCACCTGATTGGCCTCGAGTGCCTCGTCGACCGCGCGAGCGAGCATGTTCACGGCGATCTTGAAGACCTCGCTCCCCGCCATGGTGATGTAATCGCCGCCGGGGGCGTGCCCCGCCGACACTCCACCGCTACAACGCAGCAGCGGCAGGTACGAGCCGTCGGCGTGCAGATGCGTGGAGAGGATCCCCGGCTCCTCATCCGCAGCGAGCAGCACGGCACCAGCGCCATCGCCAAAAAGAATGGCAGTGCCGCGATCGTTGTAGTTCGTGATCTTCGAGAGCGACTCGGCGCCGACAGCCAGGGCCAGCTTCGCCTCGCCGGCGCGAATGAATTTGTCCGCCAGCGAGAGCGCGTAGATGAAGCCGCTGCACGCGGCCTCGACCCCCAACGCCGGGCAGCCGAGATTCCCGAGCCGCCCCTGCAGCATGACGCCCGCATTCGGAAACTGCAGATCGGGCGTGCAGGTGCCGACGACAATCAGGTCGACCTCGGCACTGGAACGACCGGCCGCCTCGAGCGCCGCGCGCGCGGCGTGCTCGGCCATGTCGACGGTCGTTTCCCCCGGCGCCACGATGTGGCGGCGCTCGATGCCGGTGCGCTCGCGGATCCACGCATCCGTGGTATCCATGCGCTTCTCAAGATCGAAGTTCGTCAGCACGCCCGCCGGCAGGTAACTGCCCGTGCCAACAATTCGGGAACGCATCACCGGAAAATCCCGTAGCGCAGGTGCGCCTTCAGGCCTTGTCTTCCGTGCCGGCCTTCTCGATCACGCGCCGGCCGCGGTAAAAGCCGTCGGGCGTGATGCAATGGCGCAGGTGGCTCTCCCCGGTCTGCGAATCGATCGACAGCGCCGGTTTCTTCAGCCGATCATGCGAGCGGTGCATGCCGCGCTTGGACGGGGTCTTGCGGCTTTTCTGTACAGCCATATCCTTGCAACTCCTAGACTGATCGACCTATGCCTTCAATTCTTGCCGCGCTCGAACATCGCGCGCAGCTCCGCGAACGGCCGCTGCGTCTCCCCTTCGGCGGCGCTGCCCGGCGAGGAGAGCTGCACATGCTCGACTGCGCCGGCCGCCAGGCGGCATTCGCCCTCGGCGTGCCGCGGCACGAGCGGCAGCGCCAGCAGCAATTCCTCGGCGGCCGTTCGCGG
>JANXYA010000016.1 GCA_025350345.1 Gammaproteobacteria bacterium | reverse complement strand
GAGGAGCCCCGCCTGCGCCAGCGCGTAGCCGCCGGTGCACAGTGCGCCGAGCGCCATGCGCCGCTCGGCCAGGCGACGCAGCGTCAACAGGAGCTTGGGCGTGATCGCGGCACGCACATCGGTACCGCCGCAGACAAAGATCAGATCGAAGGGGCGCAGCTGGCTGAAGGCCACGGTGGGCTCAAGTTTCAGGCCGTTGCTCGCGACCACCGCGTTGCCATCGAGGGTGGCGATTTCCCACTCGTAGGCGGTCAGGCCCGACACCCGGTTGGCCATCCGCAACGGCTCGACGGCATTTGATACTGCTATCATCGAGTAGTTGACCAGCGTCAGAAACACGAAACGCGTGGTCTGGGTCGGATCGGCTGGTTTCACGGTCCCCCGAGCGGCAGCGCCACGTGGCGGAAGTCGCGGAAGTATAAGACGCCTTGGCGCAATTGGGTAAGCGATTGTCGCAATTTGAGCTTTGGCTTGCGGACCGCTCTCTACACTGCGCGAACACAAATACGCAGGTCGGGAAGGGGCAAAGAGGATGAGAACGCATGCGCGCGTGGTGGTGATCGGCGGCGGTGCCGTCGGTGTCAGCACGTTGTACCACCTGGCAAAGAAAGGCTGGACCGACGTGGTGCTCATCGAGCGCTCCGAGCTCACCGCCGGCTCGACCTGGCACGCGGCGGGGCTCCTGCCGCTGTTCAACATGAGCTACACGGTCGGGCAGCTGCACAAGTACTCCGTGGACCTTTACAAGCGCCTGCCCGCCGAAACAGACCAGGATGTCAGTTTTCACGTCACCGGGAATCTGCGCCTGGCGACCAGCCGCGAGCGCATGGACGAATATCTCAAGTACTGCAGCACGGCCAACACCATCGGCGTGCCCTTCCGCATCATCGACCCCGAGGAAGTCCGGAGCCTCTGGCCCCTGATCAACCTCGGCGACGGCAAGGACACACCGAAGGTCATCGGCGCCCTCTATCACCCGGACGACGGGCACATCGCTCCGGCCGACCTGACCGCTGCCCTGCGACGCGGGGCGCGAAGCGCCGGTGCCGAAATCTATGAGCACACGGAAGTCACGGCGGCGCAGTATCGGCCCTCGGGCGAGTGGCTGCTGACCACCACGCGGGGGGAGATCATCGCCGAGCACGTGGTCTGTGCCACCGGCAACTACGCGCGGCAGACGGGTCGCATGTTCGGGCTCAACGTGCCGGCGATTCCGGTCGAGCACCAATACATCGTGTTCGACGTCTCGCCGCAACTGTCCGAGTACCGCAAAGGCGGCGGCCGCGAGCTGGCGGTGCTGCGCGAACCGGAGCAGTCCTACTACCTGCGCGAGGAGCGTCTCGGCTGGATACTGGGGCCCTACGCGAAGGGCGCGCCGGCGCGCTTCGCCGATGGCGTGCCGGAATGGTTCGGCAAGAGCCTGTTCGACGGCGATCTGGACCGGATGGTGCCGCATATCGAAGCGGCGCAACGCCGCGTGCCCGCGCTCGAAAACTGCGGCATCAAGCAGATCATCAACGGCCCGATCTCCTACACCCCGGACGGGAGCCCGCTGATCGGTCCGGCCTGGGGGGTGCGAAACCTGTGGCTCAACGAGGGCCACAGCTTCGGCATCACGGCGGCCGGCGGCGCCGGCTGGCAGCTCGCCGAGTGGCTGGTCGAACGCGAACCCGGCATCGACATGCTGGCCGTCGATCCCCGCCGCTTCGGACCCTACACGAGCCGTCGCTACCTCACGGTCAAGAACGAAGAGACTTACCGCAACGTCTTCACGATCCATTTCCCCGACGAGGAGCGTGCGGATGCACGGCCGGCCAAGACCAGTCCCGTCTACGACAAGCTCGAGCGCATGGGCGCGGTCTTCGGCCAGCGCTATGGCTGGGAGCGCGCCAACTGGTTCGCGCCGCCCGGCGTCGAGCGGCGCGACGTGTGGAGCTTCCGGCGCAGCAACTATTTCCCGCACGTCGGCAACGAATGCCGCAGGATGCGCGGCAGCGTGGGCGTCATCGACCTGACGCCCTTCACCAAGCATGAAGTGACCGGCCCCGGCGCCGCGGCCTGGCTCGATTCGCTGGTCGCCAACAAGGTGCCGGCGCAGATCGGGCGCCTGTCGCTGTGCCACGCGCTGACGGCCCGTGGCGGCATCCGCTCGGAGTTCACCATCAGCAAGCTGGGCCCCGAGCACTTCTACGTCGTCAGCGCCGGTGCCGCGGAGCGCTACGACGCGGATTACCTGCAGCGCCACCTGCCCGCCGACGGCTCGGTACTGCTGCGCAACATCACCACTGCCCGCGGCTGCTTCGTGGTCGCAGGTCCGCGCTCGCGCGAAGTCATGGAAAAGCTCGTCGATATTCCGCTCGACAACACCGCCTTCCCCTGGCTCACCGGCAAGATCACCGACGT
The DNA here is from genome assembly GCA_025350345.1 of Gammaproteobacteria bacterium. Lineage (GTDB taxonomy): Bacteria > Pseudomonadota > Gammaproteobacteria > Steroidobacterales > Steroidobacteraceae > FEN-1191. The sequence continues at coordinate 5,926 of JANXYA010000016.1, read as the reverse complement.
GGGGCTGGCGGGCGATGTCTACCTGCTGCGCGTCAATTTCGTGGGCGCGCTGGGCTGGGAGCTGCATTTCCCGATCGAGTACGCGCATCACCTGTTCGATGCGATCTTCGCCGCGGGCGCGGAGTTCGGCATCGGCATGGCGGGCATGCGGGCAATGGAGTCGCTCCGCCTCGAGAAGTCCTATCGCATGTGGGGAAGTGACCTGACGCGCGACTACACTCCGCTCGAGGCCGGGCTCGACCGCTTCGTGCGGATGAGCAAGGGGCCGTTCATCGGCCGTGAGGCGCTCGAGAAGCAGCTCGCCGCCGGCGTGCCCCATCGCTTCATCACGCTCGAGGTGCACGGCGTCACGGACACCGATCCGCTCGGCAATGAGCCGATCTTTGCGCCCGACGACACCATGGTCGGCCGCACGACAGCCGGCGGGTACGGACACGTACTGCAGAAGAGTCTCGCGATCGGCTACGTCAGCACGGCGCATGCGGCAGTCGGCACCCGGCTCACGATCGACGTGCTGGGCGAGCGCAGGCCGGCCACGGTGCTGGTGGATTCACCCTACGACCCGCAGAACCTGGAGTTGCGCGCCTGATGCAGAAGTTTTCGGCCTGGTCGCTGCTGAAACAGGCCTTCGGCGGTCATCGCGGCTGGCAGCCCCAGTGGCGCCGCGCCGCCCCGCAGTCCTCGTACGATGCCATCATCGTCGGCGGCGGCGGCCATGGCCTCGGAGCCGCGTATTATCTGGCGTCCGAGCACGGCATGAATCGCGTCGCCGTCCTCGAGAAGGGCTGGATCGGCGGCGGCAACACCGGCCGCAACACCACCGTCATCCGCTCCAACTACCTGTTCGACGAGAGCGCCCGCCTGTACGACCACGCCGTTAAGATGTGGCGCGATCTTTCGCAGCACCTGAACTACAACGTGATGTACTCCCCGCGCGGCGTGCTGATGCTGGCGCATTCCGTTCACGACATGCAGGTCAGCAAGCGCCATATCCACGCCAACCGCTGCAATGGAGTGGACAATGAGTGGCTGAGTCCGGCCGAGTGCAAGGCTTTCTGCCCGCCGCTGAACATCGGCCATGACATCCGCTACCCCGTGCTGGGCGGTGCCCTGCAGCGCCGCGGCGGCACAGCCCGCCATGATGCCGTGGCCTGGGGCTACGCCCGCGCGGCCGACGCACTCGGTGTCGATATCGTCGAGAACTGCGAGGTCACCGGCATTTGCCGCGACGCCAATGGCGCCGTCGAGGCCGTCGAGACCACGCGCGGGCGCATCGGCAGCCGCAAGATCGGCGTCGCGGCGGCCGGGAACAGCAGCGTCGTGATGGGGCTGGCCGGAATCCGCCTGCCCCTCGAGAGCTTTCCGCTCCAGGCGCTGGTGTCCGAGCCCATCAAGCCCGTGCTGCCCTGCGTGGTCATGTCCAACGCGATCCACGCCTACGTCAGCCAGTCGGACAAGGGCGAGCTCGTGATCGGCGCGGGTACCGACGCCTACACCAGCTACACGCAGCGCGGTGCCCTGCACGTCAACCTGCACACCCTGGCGGCCATCTGCGAGCTGTTCCCGGCCTTCCGGCGCCTGCGCATGCTGCGCAACTGGGGCGGGATCGTCGATGTCTCGCCCGATCGCTCACCGATCATCTGCAAGACCGCGGTTCCGGGCCTCTATCTCAATTGCGGCTGGGGTACTGGCGGGTTCAAGGCGACGCCCGGCTCGGCGCACCTGTTCGCCTGGACGATCGCTCACGACGAGCCGCACCCGCTCAACGCGCCCTTCACGCTCGAGCGCTTCCGCGACGGCCTGCTGATCGATGAGGCGGCGGCGGCGGCGGTGGCGCACTGAGAGCTGGCCGTGCTGCTCATCCACTGTCCCTATTGCGGCCCGCGACCGGAGCTCGAGTTTAGCTACGGTGGTGAGGCGCACATCGCCCGGCCCTCTCCGCCCGAGTCCGTGAGCGCCGATGACTGGGTTGCATTTCTGTACCTGCGCGCCAACCGTCGCGGGCTGCAGGCCGAACGCTGGCGTCACGTGCGCGGCTGTGCGCGTTTTTTCAATGCCCTGCGCGACACCACGACGGATCAGTTCCTCGCGACCTACCGCTGTGGCGAGCCGCGGCCCGACGGCGGCGGGAGCGCATCTCCGTGATGGCCTGGCGCGCGGCACACGGCGGGCGCGTGGATCGGTCCCGCCCCATCGAGTTCAGCTTCGATGGGCGGAGCTACCGCGGCCTTGCCGGCGACACACTGGCCTCAGCGCTGCTCGCCAACGGCGTGCATCTGCTCGGCCGCTCCTTCAAGTATCACCGCCCGCGTGGATTGCTGTCCGCCGGGTCCGAGGAGCCCAACGCCCTCGTCACTGTGGCGCGCGATGCGGCGCGCAGCGCGCCCAATCTGCGCGCGACACAGGTGGAGATCTACGACGGGCTGCGCGCACACAGCCAGAACCGCTGGCCCAGCCTGGCCTGGGACCTGGGCAGCGTGAGCAACTGGCTCGCGCCCCTGTTTCCGGCGGGCTTTTACTACAAGACCTTCATGTGGCCGCGCTTCGCGTGGCACCGCTGGTACGAACCGCGGATTCGCGCGGCGGCGGGACTCGGGCGTGCGCCGGTGGGTGCCGATCCCGATGGCTATGCCCAGCGCTTCGCGCATTGCGACGTGCTCGTGATCGGCGCGGGTGCTGCAGGCCTCGCCGCCGCGGCGGCGGCGGCGCGCAGCGGCGCTCGTGTGATCCTGTGCGATGAGCAGGCGGAAATGGGCGGCGGGTTACTCGATGAGCCCGCCGCGAAGATCGACGGCGTGAATTCCGCCGCCTGGCTCAAGGCCACGATCGGGCAGCTGGGATTGCAGGCGAATGTGACCTTGCTGCCGCGAACCACGGCATTCGGCTACTTCCCGCACAATATGCTGGGACTGTGCGAGCGCCTCAGCGATCACCTGGACGCGCCGCCACCGGACCTGCCCCGCGAACGGCTCTGGCAGGTGCGCGCACGGGAAGTGGTGCTGGCGAGCGGGGCCATCGAGCGGCCGCTGGTGTTCCCCGGCAACGACCGGCCGGGCGTGATGCTCGCTTCTGCGGCGCGCAGCTACCTCAATCGCTACGGCGTGCGCGTCGGCTCCCGCGCCGTGGTGCTCGCCGGGAGCGATGCCGCCTACGCCGCGGCACTCGATCTGCAGGTGGGCGGTGTAGCGGTCAGCGCCATCGCCGACGTGCGCCCAGAGCCCAGTGCCCCGGCACTCGCGGCCGCACGCACGGCGGGCATCCGCGTGATCCAGGGGGCCACGGTGCTGGCGACAGCGGGTCGGCTGCGCATACGGAACGTGACGCTCGGAACGGTGAGGCCCGGCGGCACGATCGGACGCGGCGAGATTTTGGCCTGCGACGCGCTGCTCATGTCCGGTGGTTTCACTCCCAGCATCCACCTGCACTCGCAGTCGCGGGGCAAGCTGCTGTGGCGCGAGGCGGAGCGCTTCTTCGTACCCGGCGCCACGGCAGAGCGCGAGCGATCAGCGGGCGCGGCGCGCGGGCTCGACGGCCTGGGTGCGGCGCTCGAAGATGGCACACAGGCGGGTCTCGCGGCCGCGGCGGCCTGCGGGTTCAGGGGCAGCGCGACACCGCCGCTCGTGGCGACGAATGAACTCTCGTCCCGCGGCGCACCGGGCGCCCTGCCGCAGCCCGGCCATGCTGCCCCGGCCAAGGCCTTCGTCGACTGGCAGAACGATGTCACCTCGCGGGACCTCGAGCTCGCGATGCGCGAGGGGTTCTCTTCCATCGAACACATCAAGCGCTACACGACCACCGGCATGGCCACCGATCAGGGCAAGACCTCCGGCCTGAACGCCCTCGGCATCGTCGCCCACGGCAGCGCACGAGCCGTGCCTGAAGTCGGCCTGACCACCTTTCGCATGCCCTACACGCCCGTCAGCTTCGGCGTGCTGGCCGGCTACGATCGTGGCCAGCAGTTCGATCCCGTGCGCCGCACGCCCATGCACGATTGGGCCAGCGCGCGCGGCGCGGTGTTCGAGGACGTCGGCATGTGGAAGCGGGCGCGCTATTTCCCCCAGGGAGCCGAGGACATGCATGCCGCCGTGGCGCGCGAATGCCGCAGCGTGCGCGGCGCCTGCGGCCTCTTTGACGCCTCTACGCTGGGCAAGATCGAAGTGGTCGGCCCTGGCGCCACCGAGTTCATGAACCGGATGTACGTCAACAACTGGACCAGTCTCGCCCCGGGTCGCGCCCGCTACGGCGTGCTGCTGCGCGACGACGGGTTCATCTATGACGACGGCGTGGTCGCACGCCTGGCCGATGATCGCTACCACGTCACGACGACCACTGGCGGCGCTGCGCGCGTGCTGCAGCTGATGGAGGACTACCGCCAGTCCGAATGGCCCGAGCTGAAGGTCTGGCTCACTTCGACGACGGAGCAGTGGGCGGTGATCGCCGTGCAGGGCCCGCGCGCGCGCGATGTGATCGCACCGCTCGTCGCCGGCGTCGATTTGTCGGCGGGCGCACTGGCGCACATGAGCGTGGCGCGCGGGACGATCTGCGGCGCTCCGCTCCTGTTGTTCCGCGTCAGCTTTTCCGGCGAGCTGGGTTTTGAGATCAACGTGCCGGCGGACAATGGTACGGCGGTCTGGGAAGCGGTCTACGCGGCCGGGCAGTCCCACGGGATCACACCCTATGGCACGGAAGCGATGCACGTGCTGCGCGCCGAGAAGGGATTCATCATCGTCGGGCAGGACACGGACGGCACGGTGACGCCCGATGACGTGGGGCTCGCCTGGGCCATCGGCAAGGCGAAGCCCGACTTTCTCGGCAAGCGCTCGCTCGCTCGGCCCGCGATGCGCGCCCCGGGGCGCAAGCAGCTCGTCGGCCTGCTGTCGGTCGATCGCTCGAGGCTGCTCGAGGAAGGGGCCCAGGTTGTCGCCAACGCTGGTCAGACACCACCCATGCAGATCATCGGGCACGTGACCTCGGCGTACGCGAGCCCGACTCTCGGCCATCCGATCGCACTGGCCATGGTCGCGGACGGGCGCGCGCGCGTCGGGCAGACGCTGTTCGTGCCCATGCCGGGTGGCGATATCGCCGTCGAGGTCACGAGTCCCGTTTTCTACGACCGGGAGGGGGCCCACCTCAATGGCTGACGCCACCGCCTGGCTGCATCCTCTGCCGGGCGCCACGCGCCTGAGCTTCTGCGGTGACGAGGCCGCGCAAGATGCCGCGGCGGCAGCGCTGGGCCTGCCCTCCTCAGCGATGCCCTGCCGGGCCGTGAGCGTGGGCGGGCGGGCATCGCTGTGGCTCGGGCCCGAAGAACGATTGCTGCTTGCACCACTCAATGAGCGCGCCCAGCTGCTCGCCAGTCTCGAAGCGGGACTGGCGGGGCACGCCCACTCGCTGGTGGATATCAGCCAGCGACAGCTGGCATTTGAATTGCGCGGGCCGAACGCCAGCCTGCTGCTCAATGCGCAGTGCCCCCTTGATCTGGCGCTGGAGGCCTTCCCCGTCGACATGTGTACGCGCACGGTGTACGCAAAAAGCGAAATCGTGCTGTGGCGCACGGCGGCGGATCGCTTTCACGTCGAAGTGTGGCGCTCGTTCTCCGATTACGTCCTGACCCTGCTGCACGCGGTGGCGCGGGAGCTGTCTGCGAGGCCTTGAGCACGCCCGGAACACCAGCGACTGATCTGGGTATTCGAACAGGATAGCCGCCGCGTTCGGGGCTGTGTCCTCAGTCGTCCATCCGCGCCGTGAACCCAATGCCACGACGCTTGGGCTCGGGCTCACGCATCAGTGCCCGAATGGCGTCAAAGACAACTTTGAACTGTCGAACATATTTCCCCTCCAGGTCCATGAGCTTGCGGGCGAGGTCCCTGTGCGTCGACGCAAGCTGGCGAAGTCGGACGAACGTCCGCATGATTTCGATGTTCAC
>JANXYA010000297.1 GCA_025350345.1 Gammaproteobacteria bacterium | reverse complement strand
GTAACGCTCGCCGACGCCGGCGGCGAAATTCTGCTGGATCTGATCCTGCGTCAGCGCCCGGTTGTAGATCGCGGCGAAGCGGACCGTGCCCTGCCACATGCGATTGCCGGAAGTCTCGTTGCCGAGCAGGAATACGAAGGTATCGTCCCAGTTGCCCAGCGTGCCGCCCTTCATGGTGTCCACATCGCCGGTGAAATTGCCGTTGACGTAAAGGCGCCGGCCGTTGACCGCGTCATAGGTGAGCACGACGTGCTGGAGCGAGGCTTGCGCGTCGCGGTGGGTATCGAGGGTGAGGAGCGACGGGGAGCCGTTGGCATCCGTGGCGCTGGAGCGATTGAACATCTCGTACTGATAGGCATGCTGCCCCATCGTGAAATTGCGCTGCGACGTGCCGCCCGAGTAGCTCGCCATGTAGGCGTCTTCCTGCGTGACGTTGGCGGGGGCCACCCACAGCTCGACGCTGTATTCGCCCGTACTCTTGACCGAGTCGTAGATCTTGCGGCTGGCAGCGCCGCCGCGCGCCTCGCCACCATTGGGGCCGAAGCTCACGCCCCAGCCGCCCACCCAGCTGGTGTCGCCGGCAAGTGTCAGGTTCAGCGCCGGATCCACGCCACTGGTGTCGTAGGCAATCGTCCCGGCGCCTTCCTTGAACTGCCACTTGGCGATCTCGCCGGTGTCGTAGCGATTGTTGCCCGAGGCGATCGTGCCGTCGTACAGGGTCAGCGCCTTGGACAGCACCAGGGCAGGATCGACCTGCGTGGGCGCGATGCCGGCGACGAACGCCTGGATGGCCGCCAGCATGGCGGCCGAGCTCTTCGGGCAGCTCACGGCGGAGTCTCCCGGCGCCACCCAGCAATTGTGGCTCTCGTCGTGCAATCGCACGTAGAAGCGCGACAGGGTCGGAGTGTCGAGGTTGATCTTGGCCTGCGCCGCTGCGTAGGCTTCGTTCACATCGCTGCTGGCGAAGTAAGGAGTCTGCGGCGTGGTGGCACTCTCGCTGTGGCAGCGCGAACAGAACTGGCTCAGCAGGGGGTAGATGGTCTGCGCGAAGGAGGCGTTGCCGTTGTCGGTGGCGTTGGTGGGAAAGACCTTGGTGCTGCCGACCGTCTTGTCAACTGGCGCCACGAGCTGGATCTGCGTGCCGCTGCTGCTGGCACCGCCTGCCCAGTTCTTGATCCAGGTGGTGAGAATGTCAGCGCAGGCCTGCGGACTCGCCAGCCAGCAGTTGTGGCCGCCGCCCACCTTGATGACCATGCGTGACTGATCAGGCTGCGCGAGGTTGACCACCTTGAGCGCGTCGCTGTAGGCGAGATTCACATCGTCGGAACGCGCAAACATCGGCGACTGGCCGCCTGCCTTGTGGCAGTTGCCGCAGCGACTGCTGCTGTTGATGTTCTGCCACAGGTTGATCTTGAAGGCCTGCACGTCGGCCGTGGCCGGCGCCGGGCCGGCGTAACTGGCGGAAGTGACGGTCTGTGGGCTCGGATTCGAGGTCGTCGCCGCACCGCCCGAACAGGCGCTCAGCGCCAGGATCAGGCTGACCAGCAGCAGCTGCGGAACGCAAGATAGAGGCTTCACGTTGTGCTCCTAGCTGCCCATGCAGTAAACGGCGGCGTCGGCGAACACCTGTTTCATCTTGTAGCCCGTCGTCTTGAATTTCGTCTTGATCGTATCGACGGCCTGCCGATCGGCGGCATTGCCCGGGCCACGCAGGCACATGGCCTTGAAGACCTTTTCCACCTGGCACTCCGCGAAGCCGTCGCTGTGTGCCAGTTCCTGCCCCATGCTCTTGGCCCCACTGCCGCTACCGGTAAGCGCAGGGTCGAAGCCGATCACCTGGTTGGAGCCCCCCCGCCAGTAGTTGTCCCAGTGATCGTCGGTGGTGACGTAGCCGTACTTGAAGTTGCCGGTGTTGATCGAGTACTTCGGCTGCACCGTGCCCGCCGTGTACTGGAGCTGCGCGGAAGTCGCGTCAAAGTTGTAGTAGGCAAAGGCCTGCGCCATCGGATCCATGCCGGCGTGGCAGGTGATGCAGCTGTTGAGGAACACGCGGCTGTCCCCGCCGGGTGAACGGCTCACGTCCTGGCGGATGCGATCGGGCGGGAGCGAGGAATCCTGGACCTGCTCCATGTCGCGGCACAGGTGATTGATCAGCGTAAAGCGGAACATCGCCCGGTTGGTGCCGTTGATGAAGAAGGCCGACGAGGCCGCGCGCGTGGTCATGATGCCGGCGGTCGCCGCCACCGGGAGGCCCAGCAGGCCGGACTGCGTGGCCGGCTGCAACGAGGCCTGCAGGTCGACGTTGTTGTCGTCGAGATACTGGTAGTGATTGTTGTCGGTCGCAGAATAGGCCGGCGCGCCGGTGCCGGTGGCGACGTAGAGCAGGTCTGCCGACAGTACGGTGCTGAAATCAACATCGTCGCGCACCATGCCAATGACGGTGGCGGTGTAATCATTGAGCGGCACGAACACCGTGCGGTCGCGATTGGTCCAGGGCGCGACGAAATTCTTCAGCGTCACGTTGTAGAAATTCTTGTTGGCGAGCGCAATCTGCGCCGCGGCGTCGGTATTGCCGGCCTGAATGTCAGCCGCCATCTGGGTCAGCACGGCATCGGTCGGTGGCACACCGGCGAGGCGATCGTGCAGACGCCGGGCCTGTTCACGTGGGCCCGCCAGCACCGGCGACCAGCACTGCAGCACCATCAGCATCACGCCGGCCAACGCTGCGGCTAGCCGTGCCGATTTCCTGAGCCTGTACCGTTTCATCCGTTGAACTCCCATGTGCCCGCGCGCAGCACTTCCAGCCGAAATATACTGAGCCGCCCGGGGTGCCCGGAATGTCTCAACCCACAGACGTCGCAACTCGCAGACATCCCCCCCGCTTGCGTCTTCCGGCTATGCTGCGCTCGCTGAACTGCGACCGGGTTCACAGCAGCGGTGTGCATGAACGCTTACCTGTGCATGCTCGGCTTAACGGGTGGCGCGGCATGCTTGCGACAAGCAATGAACCTCTTTGGAAGGGTTGCCGGGTGTGACTCAGGTGGCAGAATGCGAGCGCGGGCTCGCTTACCGGAGCGATTGGGCATGAACCGTGATTCTCGTGCGCTGTGCGGCCTGCTCGCCGCTGTGCTCCTGGCCGCCTGCAGCAGCGGCGGCTCGGTCGACATCGGGCACGGGCAAAGCGCGGGCGCCACGACCGACTTCGGCATCGCATATGTCAAACGCACGCTGCCCGCCGACGCCACTGCTCTCGATGCGTTGCGCGCCCTGGATGACCTGCGCCGGCAGCGGCATTTCTGGACCAAGGCGGACGTCTACATCCGCGACAAGGCGACACCGAGCGGCGTCGAACGCAACATCACGACCCGCGTCACCGGCACCGCCTTCTACGACATCAAGGACCTCGACGTCTCGGCCGATGGCAACCGGCTGATCTTTGCGATGCGCGGTCCGCTCGACCCGAAGCAGAAAGATTTCGCGCCGCCGACCTGGCGCATCTGGGAATACGACATCGCCGCGGACAACCTGCACAGCATCACCGATGATGTGACTGCGGACGGCGGCGAGGACGTCTCCCCCCATTACCTGCCGAGCGACAGCGCCCATCCGAACGGACGCATACTCATCACTTCCACCCGCCAGCGCTATTCAAAGCAGGTGCTGATTCAGGATGAAAACAAGGCGGCCTTCGAGGCGCAGATCGAGGACGGCGGCGAATCCGCCTTCACGCTCAATGTTCTCGATCCGACGCTCACCGGGCCGAGCGCCTTCCAGCAGATCTCCTTCAACCAGGACCACGACCTGACGCCCAGCGTGATGACGGGCGGGCGAGTGATGTTCAGCCGCTGGGACAACGCACCCGGCGGCACCAACGGCATGCACCTGTACACGATGAACCCCGACGGCAGCGACATGCAGCTGCTGTACGGCGCGCACAGCCACCTCGTGGGCAGTCCGGACCCGAGCACCGGCGCACCGACCGAGGTGCAGTTCGTGAAGGCGCGGCAGATGGAAGACGGCCGGGTGATGGCGCTGATCCGCCCAGCCGATCCCGGCACCGATTTCGGCGGCAATCTCGTGATCCTCGATGTGGTGAACTCGGTCGAATGCACCCAGCGCACGCTTGCGGCGGGCGCGGGCACGGGGAGCGGTCCCTGCCCGGCGATGACCAACGCGACCACGAACGACGTGCGCACCGTGCCCGGCCCCTCCCCTGGCGGGCGCTTCAATTCCACCTTTCCGCTGTTCGATAACACCAATCGCGTGCTCGTGAGCTGGACGCAGTGCCGCCTGCTGGACACGACCGGCACGATCGTTCCCTGCACGAGCGCAAACCTGGCACTGCCGGCGCCGCAACTGGCGCCGCCTCTGTACAGCATCTGGCTGTTCGACCCCGCCGACGGGACGCTCAAGCCGGTCGTCACGCCGGTGGAAGGCGAGATGCTGACCGACGTCGTGGCGCTCCAGGCCCGTCCGCCGCCGGCCTACATCGCACCGGTCAGCACCGCCAGCACGCTCGCCGGGGACAGCGCCGGCATTATTGACATCCGCAGCGTCTACGACTGGGCCGATGCGCAGTGGCCCGGGACCGGCGCTGCCACGACGGCAAATTTCATCACTGCGATGTCCACCACGCCCGCCGACATGCGCCCCGCCCGGTTCCTGCGCATCGAGAAAGCGGTGTCGATGGGGGACAAGAACCTGATAGATGGTTTCCCGGATTTCAATCGCAATATTTCGCTCGATAATTCTGTCGGCTACATGCGCGAGATCCTGGGCTACGTGCCGATCGAGGCCGACGGTTCCGTGCGCGTCAAGGTGCCGGCCAACGTGGCCTTCCAGATCTCGGTACTCGACGCCAACGCCCGCCGCATCCCGAGTTTTCCGGGGCACAACGCCTGGCTGCAGCTGCGGCCGGGCGAGGTCGTGACCTGTAACGGCTGCCACAACGCCAGCAGCCCCGCCAGCACCACCTCCCACGGTCGCGCCGGGCTGTTCGCCTCCGCCAATGCCGGCGACGCCACCGGCATGACTCAGGCCCAGCTGCTCTACGGCACCGGCAACAACTGTGGCGTCACGCCCTGCAATGCCGCCGTGCCCAGCGTCAACGTCATCTACACCGGCACTGGTGCCGCAGGCGACACCAGCATTGACCTGAGCTACCTGCCCGGCCTGAGCACGGCGCTCCCGACCTCGGTGAGCTGCACCAACCTGTGGGTGGCCGCCTGCCGCATCACCATTGACTACGCCGCGAGCGGCACCGGCG
>JANXYA010000007.1 GCA_025350345.1 Gammaproteobacteria bacterium | reverse complement strand
GGCCGCGGCGGGCGTCGCGGTGGTAGCTGTTGCGGCGCTCGCGGCGGCCGCAGCGCGCGAGCGCAGCTTGATTCCCGGGGCAACACCTGCCCAGGCCGCCGGATAGACATCCCGCACCAGATCCAGGATTTTCTCAGCATCTTCCTGGGTATCGAAGTAACCCATGTGCAGCCGAAATCGCTCGCGGCCTTCTTCCAGCCGCCGCGACACGAAGAACGTAAAGCGCTTCAGGCCCGTGTGACTCGGCTGGACCAGCGCAACCGGGGTCGTGGACGCACACAGGTTGATGACGAAGCGGGGAGCGGCGGTGGCGGCGGGTGGGGATCCATTACCGGGCGTGGTGACCGGAGTGCCGCTCGAACTGATGGCCTGCTGCATGCAATGATCCCCGCTGCGCTAATAGTCACTTTGCGCCCGGGTTGCAACCCCGCTATCCCGCCCAATTCCTGAAGCGCGGGACCGGAGGCTTTGCGCCCCTGTTTCACAACAGGTTTGCCAGGCACTAACGTGACGAAGTTTGGCACGGTGACGCTGTGGGTCAAGCACAGGGATGGAGAGGCAGTTCACAACTGCCGCACGCAGGTGAACCCGGTCACAGTTCTGTCAAATCAGCTTAAGTTCAGCCGGTAGCGCGCAGCTGCGGCACGCTCAGCGTGCTCCGCCCCTGCAGCAGCGCGGTGATGTCGGCGACCGCGGCGGGGCGCGCGAAGTAGAACCCCTGCGCGTAATCACAGCGCCGCGCCCGGAGGAATTCCAGCTGTTCCAGCGTCTCGACCCCTTCGGCCACCACCTGCTTGCCGAGCGCATGCGCCATGGTGATCATGGTTTCGGCGAGCGTCGCGGCGGTGACGTTGTGCGCCACTTCTTCGATGAAGGAACGGTCGATCTTGATGGCCTGCACCGGATGCGCACGCAGGTACCCGAGCGAGGAGTAGCCGGTACCGAAGTCATCGAGCGACAGGCGTACCCCGAGCGCCGCGATCCGGTGCAGGGTCGCCAGGGCCTCTTCGTCCGCGAACACCGATTCGGTCACCTCGAATTCCAGGCGCGCCGGGGCGACACCGGCGTGCTCGAGGGCGCGGCGCACCAGCCGCGGAAAATCCGTCTGCCGCAGCTGGTGCACGGAAACGTTGAGCGCCAGGCGCGGCGGCGCTATTCCGGCCGCACACCACTCGGCCATCTGCTGACAGGCCGCCTCCAGCACCCAGGCGCCGATGTCGACGATCAGGCCGCTCTGTTCGGCCGCCGGCACGAACTGCGCCGGGTAGCGCATCTCCTCGCGCGGCGGCTGCCAGCGCAGCAGCGCTTCGAGCCCGGCGAGCGCGCCGTCGCCGAGCGCGTACTGCGGCTGGTAGTAGAGCGAGAACTCGCGGCGTTGCAGCGCGTTGTACAGGCCGCTTTCGGCAGCCAGGGCCGGCATACGCTGCATCGAGCGGTTGTAGAACACGGCACGCGAGCGGCCGTCCTGCTTGGCGCGGTACATCGCCAGGTCGGCATTGCGCATCAGCTCATCCAGCGCCGTGCCGTCGTCAGGAAACAGCGTCATGCCGATGCTGGCGCGCACCAGATGATCGCGCCCGCCGATATTGACGGCCTCCTGCAGCGTGTCGATGACGCGCGCCGCCACGCGCTGCACGCTGTCGGCGGTGCCGACGCCGCGCAGAATGATCGTGAACTCATCGCCGCCGAGCCGCGCCACCGTGTCGCCTTCCTTGACGCAGGCGCGCAGGCGCTGCGCGACGATCTGCAGCATCTGGTCACCGCCGCTGTGGCCGACGGTATCGTTGATCTTCTTGAAGTGGTCGAGATCCACATACAGCAGCGCACCGCGCTGCCGGCCCTCGGCGGCGCTGGCCAGCTCCTGCGACAGCCGGTCGCGGAACAGCAGCCGGTTGGGCAGTGAGGTGAGCGGATCGAAGTGCGCCTGTCGATACAGCTGCTCGCCGCGCGCGCTGTTGGAGAGCGCGACGCCGATGCGCGCCGCGCACTCGGTGCCGTAGCCCGCGACCTCTGAGCCGACCTGCGGCACGCCGCGGTAACCCACGGCCAGCACCGCAGCCAGGGTGTCCTGGGACAGCACCGGCCACAGCCAGTAGAACTCGGCACCGTGCGCCTGGAGCGGTTCGAGCACGCTGTGCCGCCCGGCTTCGAACCTCGCGACGGTCAGTCCGGCGCGCTCCTGGTAGAGCTGCGCCAGCAGCAGCGCGTCCAGGCTAATGCGGCTGACCGGCGCATGCTCACCGCCGGCGGTGAGATAGGCGCGGCCGTGATCGGAGGCGTCCGGGTCGAGCAGCGCCAGCATGGCGGCGTCGCACCCGGTAATCTGGCAAATGCGCTCGAGCACCTGGTCGAGGCAGGATTCGAGCTCGGCCGATTCCAGCAGCAGCCGATCGATGTCGTTCAGGCTGGCCATGGCACGCATCTTGTCTTCGAGCACGCTGATGGTGCGGTTGAATTCCTGCGCGGTGGCGCGCGGCGCGTCGCTGGACTGGTCAAGTCGCACGCGCTGATAGCGCCCCTGCGCCAGCTCGCCCAG
>JANXYA010000391.1 GCA_025350345.1 Gammaproteobacteria bacterium | reverse complement strand
CGCAGGCCGCCTCGATGTAGCGTTCGCGATCGACGCGCTGCTCGGCCAGGGCGGCCGCCATGCGGTGGTAATCCGCCGGTTCGAGCTGCCGGAAGGCCAGGTCCTCCAGCTCCCACTTGACGCTCCACAGCCCCAGCCGATTGGCGAGCGGCGCGTAGATCTCGCGTGCCTCGAGCGCGAGGCGCTGGCGCTCCGCATCCGGGCGGCTGCGGCTGTGCCGGAGCCGCACCAGCTCCATGGCCAGGCGCGCCACGATCAGCCGCGGATCGGCGGCGATCGCCAGCAGCATCTTGCGCAGCGTCTCGGCCTGGAGGGGATTGAGTCCACGGTTCGTGCTCCAATCCGCCGGCAAGCCGATGTCCCCGAGCCGCCCGAGCTGCCCGGCGAGCCCTTCCGCCGCGGTGCCGAAGCGGGCGATGGCAGTGGCGGTGTTGCAATCAAAGCCTGCCGTGCGTGCCTGCGCGAGCCAGGTGGCAACGGCAATGTCCGGCTCATCGGTAATCTGCCCGACGAGTCGTGCGGCCTCGATGCCGTACTCCTGGAGCGAGAGGTCCAGGCCCAGCTCGGCAAACGCGGCCTGGGCGGCGGCGATTGCGGCGGCGGGAGGCGCGGCGATTCTGCTGATGGTTTCCAAGCGCTTGCGATGCTATTGGGCGTGTGGGGCCGGGTACTTCCGGCTATCATTCAAGCAATGGGCGGACACGGCAAGTGGTGGCATGGCGCGGTATTCCGGCAGCTCCTGGCGCAGCTTCCGGCCTGACGTCGCCGGCGCCGGCGCCCAGGCGCCGCGACCGGTGGTGGCGGTGGACTGCCGCATCCTGGGCCTCGACCCGGGCTCGCTCCGCACCGGGTACGGCCTGATCGACTGTGGCGCGGCGGGTGAGCGGCATATCGCCCACGGCTGCATCAATGCCGGTTCCGGGGATTTCCTGCTGCGCCTGCGACGCATCTTCGAGGCGGTGACGGCCCTGATTGCCGAACACCGGCCCGACGAGATCGCGATCGAGCGCGTCTTCGTGCACCGCAATCCCGACAGCGCGCTCAAGCTCGGCCAGGCCCGCGGTGCCGCCATCTGTGCCGCCGTGGGCCTGGGCGCGCATGCCTTCGAGTATGCACCGCGCGCCATCAAGCTGGCCGTCAGCGGCTTTGGCGCCGCGGAAAAGCTGCAGGTGGCGCGGATGGTCACCACGCTCCTCAAGCTCGAGCGTCGTCCGGCCGCGGACGCCGCGGACGCACTCGCCGTGGCGCTGTGCCACGCACAGACCCGCCGCCTCGCGGCTTTGATCGCGGTGCCGCGGACCCGGCGGGTGGTGGTGGTTCGCGCGGCACGATCCGGATTGCGCGCATGATCGGTTCGCTCTCCGGCCTGCTCAAGGCCAAGGCGCCGCCGGCCCTGCTGCTCGAGGTCGGCGGCGTCGGCTACGAGCTGGAGGCGCCCATGTCGACGTTCTACGGGCTGCCCGCGCTGGGCGAGCCGGTCCGGCTCCTGACGCATCTGGTGGTGCGCGAGGACGCGCACATCCTCTATGGTTTTGCCAGCAACGCAGAGCGGGCGCTGTTTCGGAGCCTGCTGAAGGTGTCCGGGGTCGGACCGCGCATCGCCCTGGCCATACTGTCCGGCGTGACCGTGGAGGCGTTTGCCAGCTGCGTGCAGGCCGGGGATGCCGCCACGCTGACCCGCATTCCGGGGGTGGGGCGCAAGATCGCCGATCGACTGATCGTCGAGATGCGCGACCGGCTCGCGCCGCTGGCGGGCGCGGTCGATCAGGCCCTCGCGCCGGTGGGCGTTGCGGCCGAGGCCTATGGGGCGCTGGTGGCGCTCGGGTATCGACCGGCGGAGGCCACGCGCCTGCTCAAGAGTGCCGGAGCCGGTGGCAGCACCGAGGAACTGATTCGGCGCGCGCTGCAGAGCGCAGCGCGCGAATAGCCGCATGAGCGAATCGCTACCCGATGAGCGCCTGGTGAGCGCCGCTGGCAAGGGCGAGGAGGAGCTCGTCGATCGGGGCCTGCGGCCGCGTGTGTTCAGCGAATACGTCGGCCAGGAGCAGGTGAAGAACCAGATGGGCGTGTTCATCGAGGCCGCCCGCCAGCGCGCTGAAGCGCTCGATCATGTCCTGATCTTCGGTCCGCCGGGCCTGGGCAAGACTACGCTCGCGGTGATCATTGCCGCCGAACTCGGCGTGAACCTGCGCCACACTTCCGGGCCGGTGCTCGAGCGCCCAGGCGACCTGGCCGCCATCCTGACAAACCTGCAGCCCCGCGACGTCCTGTTCGTCGACGAGATTCACCGCCTGAGCCCGATCGTCGAGGAAGTGCTGTACCCGGCGATGGAGGACTACCAGCTCGACATCATGGTGGGGGAGGGTCCTGCGGCGCGCTCCATCAAGCTGAGCCTCCCGCCCTTTACGCTGGTCGGCGCGACCACGCGCGCCGGGCTCCTGACCTCCCCGCTCCGCGACCGCTTCGGGATCGTGCAGCGCCTCGAGTTCTACAGCGTCGCTGAGCTCGAGCGCATCATCGCCCGCTCGGCCGGCATACTGCAGGTGCCAATCGCCCCTGCGGGCGCGACGCGCATTGCGCAGCGCGCGCGCGGCACGCCGCGCATCGCCAACCGGCTGCTGCGGCGGGCCCGTGATTTTGCCCAGGTTCGCGGCACGGGACTGATCGATGACAAGGTGGCCACGGCCGCGCTCGATCTGCTGTCGGTCGATCCGCTGGGTTTCGATGCGCTCGATCGCAAGTTATTGCTCACCGTGATGGAGAAATTCGACGGAGGGCCGGTGGGCATTGAGAGCCTGGCGGCGGCGATCGGCGAGGAGCGTGGCACGCTCGAGGATGTCATCGAGCCCTATCTGATCCAGCAGGGGTTCCTGGCACGCACGGCCCGCGGCCGCATTGCCACGCGCAGCGCCTGGCAGCATTTCGGCCTGAAGGTGCCGGAGCGCGCTGCCGCCAACCTGCCGCTGTTCGGTGAGAATCCGTGAGCCGCTTCGTCTGGCCGACGCGCGTGTACTGGGAAGACACCGATGCGGGCGGGGTGGTCTATTACGCCAACTACCTGAAGTTCCTGGAGCGTGCACGCACCGAATGGCTGCGCGCGCGTGGGCATTCGCAGGCCACGCTGGCCGCCGATGCGGGCGTGCTGTTCTCAGTGGTCGACGTCAAGATCAGGTATCGGCGGCCGGCGCGGCTCGATGACCTGCTGCTGGTCAGCTGCGAGCCGGAGCTCGACGGCGCCGCGAGCGTCATCTTCAGGCAGCAGATCCATCGCAGTGGCGATTCAGGGGAACTGCTGGCCGAGGCCAGCGTGCGCGTGGCCTGCGTGAGCGCGACGAGTTTCCGACCACGCCGGCTCCCGCCGGCGCTATCGAGGGAGTTCAGCTGATGAGCGGCGACCTGTCCATTCTGCGGCTCATCGTGCAGGCCAGTCCGGTCGTGCAACTCGTGATCGCGCTGCTCCTGGGGGCCTCGTTGATGTCGTGGGCCATCATCTTCAGCAAACGCATGATGGTGCGCCGGGCACGCAGCGATGCCGAGCGCTTCGAGAACAGCTTCTGGTCCGGCGGCGATCTGGCGGCGCTGTACCGCTCGATCGAGGCCCGCGGTGGCGCCACCGGCATGGAGAGCATCTTCGAGTTCGGCTTTCGCGAGTTTGCCAAGCTCCGCCAGCAGGGCGGGGCTGCGGCCGACCTGCTGCTGGAAGGGGCCCGCCGCGCCATGCGCGTGGCGCAGCTGAAGGAAACCGAGCGCCTCGAGCACAATCTTGCTTCGCTCGCGACGGTGGGTTCCACCAGCCCGTACGTCGGCCTGTTCGGCACGGTCTGGGGCATCATGAGTGCCTTCACTTCGCTGAGCAATGTGCAACAGGCCACGTTGGCATCAGTGGCACCGGGCATCGCGGAGGCCCTGGTCGCCACGGCCTTCGGTTTGTTCGCGGCGATACCCGCGGTCATCGCCTATAACCGCTACGCCGATCAGGTGAGCCGCCTGGAAATGCGCTACGACGCGTTCATGGAGGAGTTCTCCACCATACTGCAGCGCCACGCCGCGCGCGGCGCCGGCGGAGGCTGAGCGGTGGCTGCATCCGGCAGGCCGAAGCGGCGCCTGATGGGCGAGATCAACGTCGTTCCCTATATCGACGTCATGCTGGTGCTGCTGATCATCTTCATGATCACCGCGCCGCTCCTC
>JANXYA010000389.1 GCA_025350345.1 Gammaproteobacteria bacterium | reverse complement strand
CCCAGCCCCTCCGAGAGCTGCATGACGAAACCCAGCGAGGGAAAGGTGTCTTCGGCCGCGACCCATACTTTCTTCTCCGCGGACGGTCGCGGCAGGGCCGGGAGCAGCTTGGCCAGCGCCGCCGAAAGATTGGGCTGCGGGCAGTATTCCGTGGGGCGCCCGCCCAGCAGGGCCGCGAGCGCGGCGCAGAACTCATCAATACCGCCCAGCCACGCGGGCCACGCTTCGCCCCCCTGCTGCATCCAGGGTTGAAGGAAGCCGGCATAGACGGCGTGCATGGCGGCACGCGGCAGCGCGCCGACCGAGTGCGTCAGCAGATAGGGGCCCGGCCCCGGCACGTGAAACGCCTCGGCGCCAGGCTGCGCCGGAGCTCGGGCACTTGGACCGGAACGGGGCAAACTACACAAACGCGCCAATGCGCTCGGTGACATAGCGGCGAATGTCGAGGTTGAAATCTTCCATGGGTGAAAAAACGCCAACCTCGTGCATGCGCGAGGACATTCCCGCCTGCACCGCCTCGCAAATCGCCCAGTCCTGCCGGTTCACCAGGTCCCAGAACTCCACTACTTCGGCCGGATCAAAGCGCTGCTGGGCCATTTCGAAGGGCTCGAACAGGAAATGACAGCTGATGCGCGTGCGCATGGCTTCGAGCGGCTCGAGTATGAAGGCAGCCACGTGTTCGCGCGCGACGCTCAGGAGCAGATTCGGGTAGACGAGCTCGCCCTTGTGCCGCTGTTGCTCATCCTCGTTCAGTCCGGGGAAAGAGCGGCGTACCGAAGTGCCGCTCATGCTGAATGTATCGGCGCCACTGCGGTGCGGCACGCCCCGTTGCCAGTCGAGATTGGCGCCGCCATTTTCGCGAAACGCCGGTACCAGGCGGCACAGCTCGGGATGCACGGGCCCGCAGTGATAGCACTCGTTGTAATTCTCGCAGATGACTTTCCAGTTGGCGGCCACCTCATAGTTGAGCGTGCTGCCAATCCGCAGCTCTGCCAGCGGATACCTCGCCAGCCGCTCCGGCACGCCGCCGAGACTGGCGCTCAAGGGTGGCACGTCCCCGGTGCCCAGATTGACGAAGATGAACCCGCCCCAGCTCTCGCACCCCACTGCGTGCAGACGCACCGTGGCCGGATCGAAATCGTCCGTGGTGGTCAGGTGCGGCGCCTTGATGAGTTGCCCGTCGAGCGTATAGGTCCAGCCATGGTAGGGGCAGACGATCGTGCCACCCGGCATGACTCCGCCGCGCAGCGCCGCACTTGCGCCACCCCCGGTGGCCGGCGGCGCGCACAGTCTCGCGCCGCGATGGCGACACACATTGTAGAAGCCGCGCACCGTGCCTGCACGATTGCGCACCAGCAGAATGCTCTGCCCGGCCACGGCCACGACAAATGAATCTCCGGGCTTGGGCAATTGTTCATCGCGCGCCACGCAAAACCAGTCCGAGAAAAAGATGTGCTCGCGCTCGAGCAGGAAGACCTCTTCGCGCCGGTACCACGCGGTAGGCAGTGTTGCCTCAAGTCCGGATATCGGCGATGCTGGCCCGATCGTCAACTGCGCCCCCTGATTAAAGTATAGGCGTGGCCATGAGTGCCCGCAGCGGCTATGGTAATGGGGCGAAAGAACTTATGCGAACCACCGTCGCGATTCATCGAATGGCCTGCTGGTGCGCGCTCGGAATCCTCCTGCAGGATCCGGCACGCGGTGCCGCGCCGACCCGTCTGCTCCTGCCGGATGACTACTATCGGCTGCAGACGGTCAGCGACGTCGAACTGTCCCCGGACGGCCGTTGGGTCGCCTATACGCTCAGCACACCAAACAGGACCACGGACCACGATGACGGCGACATCTGGCTGGTCAGCTACGACGGCCGCCAGCATCTTCAGCTGACGAACACTCCGGCCAACGATCACAGCCCGCACTTCAGTGCCGATGGCCGAACGCTGGCATTCCTGCGCGATCCGCTGGATGGAAAGTCCGACCCGCAGATCTGGCTCATCGACCTGCACGGCGACGAGGCGCGACAGCTCAGTCATTTTGAAGGAACGATCAGTTCCTTCGCTTTCGCTCCCGATGGCAAGCATCTGGCCTTCTCCGGATTGGAATCCCCTCGCCCGGCGCCCAACCCGGACCGGCCGGCTCCCATCGTGGTGGATCGCCTGCAATTCAGGGCAGACGGGTACGGGTTCCTCGG
>JANXYA010000290.1 GCA_025350345.1 Gammaproteobacteria bacterium | reverse complement strand
GATCGGCCACCGGCAGGCTGATATCCTTGAGCGCCCGGTGGGCGCCGTAGTAGAAATTCAGGTGCTCCGAGACGGCGCGCGGATTCGATGGCCAGTGGGCCCGCTCCCCGCCGACAGCTGGAGCCGCCGTACCTGGGACGGAAGGCGCCGGCGCTTGCGCCACGGGCGCGTTCATCCCGCCGATCCCTGGCTGCCCGGCGGCGCGGCCACCTGCCCCAGTTCGGACAACTCCAGCGAACGCTCCACGTCCTGCAGGGAGATGTGGCGCACATCGCGACCGCCGACCATGTAGATCACGTATTCGCAGATGTTCTTGGCATGATCCCCGACGCGCTCGAGCGCGCGCGCCACCCACAGCAGGTCGATCGAGGCGCGGATCGTGCGCGGATCTTCGATCATGAAGGTGATGCACTGGCGCTGAATCGCGTCGTATTCGTCGTCGAGCACCCGGTCACGCTTGGCGGCGCTCAGTGCCGCCTTGGCGTCCAGACGCGCAAACACGTCGAGTGACTCATGCAGCAATGCGATGGCCTCTCGTCCCAGGTGCCGCACCACGCGATAACCGTCTGCCGCGCGACGATCCATGCCGGCGTGGCGCAGGCCAATGTTGGCAATCTTGTGAGCCTCGTCACCCACGCGCTCCAGATCCGTAATGGTCTTGATGATGGCCAGCACCAGGCGCAGGTCGGAGGCGGTCGGCGCCCGGGTCGCGAGAATGCGGCTGCATTCATCGTCGATCTCCACTTCCATCAGATTGACGCGCGCTTCGTTGATGATGACATCGCCAGCGAGGTCAGCGTTGCCCTCGGCCAGCGCATGCAGCGCCTGCTGCAACTGCGCTTCGGCGAGACCACCCATTTGCAACACGTCGCTGCGCAACTGCTCCAGATCCTCGTTGTAACGGCTGAGGATATGCGTTCCGATTTCGATCTTCTCCATCCTGGCCTCCCTCATTCGCCCGGATTGGCGTGCTGGCCAAACAGCGAAGAGACCGATCGGGCCACGATGCTGAGGAACAGCACGAATAGCGTGATCAGCAGGGCGCCCACCCAGGCGAGTTGCTGCCAGTCCTTGTACGGGCTCCCCGCGAACTGAAAGATCACGTACGGAAGGTTAGCCATCGGCTTGTTGAGGCTGGCGCTCCAGAACTGATTGTTGAGCGCCGTAAACAGGAGCGGTGCGGTCTCGCCGCTGATCCGAGCGATCGCCAGCAGCACACCGGTGACCAGTCCATTGCGCGCCGCCGGGTAGACGATGTGGGTAATAGTCCGCCAAGGTTGTGCGCCTAAACCCGCGGACCCGTCGCGCATGCTCTTGGGCACGAGATTCAGCATGTCCTCGGTGGTCCTGACCATGACCGGCAGGGCGATGATGCTCAGGGCAATGGCGCCGGCCAGGCCGGAGTAATGACCCATGGGCAGCACGACCAGCGTGTACACGAACATGCCGATGATGATCGAGGGGGCGCTGAGCTGGACGTCGTTGATGAAGCGCACCACGGTGCTCAAACGGCTGGCGCGACCGTACTCGGCGAGGTAGGTGCCAGCCAGCAATCCAACCGGCGCACCGATCAGTATCCCGAGCACCGTCATGACGACGCTGCCGAAGATGGCGTTGAGCAATCCCCCGGAACTGCCGGGCGCCGGCGTCATTTGCGTGAACACGCTCCAGGACAACGCGCCAATCCCGCGCGAGAGCAGCGTCCAGAGAATGGCGCACAACATGGCAAGACCGATCACGGTGGCTACGGTGGAGGCCGTGAAGGCAACGACGTTGGCTACTCGGCGCCGCCGCAGGGGATTCATACGCGCCTCACAGCGTTGCGCTCCAGCCTCATGAGCAGCAGGCGCGCGCCGGCAATCACCACGAAAGTCAGCACAAAGAGCAGCAATCCGAGTGCAAAGAGCGACGAGGTATACAGATCTCCGACCGCCTCGGCAAACTCATTGGCGATTGAGGCGGATATGGTCGTAGACGGCGCCAGCAGTGAAGCACTGACGCGGTGCGCATTGCCAATGACGAAGGTCACCGCCATCGTCTCACCCAGCGCCCGCCCCAGACCCAGCATGATGCCGCCGATGACGCCGGCGCGCGACCAGGGCATGACGACATCCCACACCACGTTCCATTGCGTCGCGCCGAGACCGTAGGCGGCCTCCTTCAGCGACAGGGGCGCCATGCGAAACACTTCGCGCATCACCGCGGTGATAAAGGGCAGCACCATGATGGCCAGCACGACGCCCGCCGTCAGCAATCCGATGCCGAAGGGCGGCCCCTGGAACAATGCGCCGACCACGGGCAGTGGGCCCAGGTGCTCAATGAGCCAGGGCTGCACGCTGTGCTGCAGAATGGGCGCGAGGACGAACAGCCCCCAGATGCCATAGACAATGCTGGGTACCGAGGCGAGCAGTTCAATCGCCATGCTGATCGGTCCGCGCAGCACTCGCGGGCAGGTCTCGGTCAGAAACACCGCGATGCCGAAGCTCAGGGGCACCGCGATCAGCAGGGCGATGACCGAAGTCATGACCGTCCCGTAAATGGGAGCCCGTGCTCCGAATACTTCGGTAACGGGATTCCAGTGCTCGCCGGTCACGAAGGACCACTGGAAAGTCTTCAGCGCCGGCCAACTGCCATAGATCAGCGAAAAAACGACTCCGGCGAGCAGGACCAGCACCAGGATCGCCGAAAACTTGGTGGCGACGCGAAACACGCTCTCGGTGCGTGCTTCACGGTGCAGGTGTGATCGCAGGTCCAGCGCTAACGTGTTCATGCCTTCCCAGCAGAAACAGGCAGGCGGCATCATCGGGGTCCACTGCCAACCCTTGCAATACGCTTTTTTCGCAGCCTTCGGTGTGCCCAGCGGATAACTGAGCGCTAGCCAATCGGGAAAGAACATAGACATTTTTTTCATCCTGCCGAAGCACTTCGGAAAACTTGCTTTCAGCG
>JANXYA010000289.1 GCA_025350345.1 Gammaproteobacteria bacterium | reverse complement strand
CCTTTTCACTGTCGCTTTCGCGCTGGCCGCTGGCGTGAACGTACTCGGCCTGATCGGCTGGGTATTCATATTGCCGAAGGTCGAGCCGCTGCGATGGCCGGCGCGGCCATGAATCCGCCCGTCGAAGCACAGCTGCGGGTGGAGCTCGCCGCGGCCTTTCGACTCGCGGTGCAGATGGACTGGCATGAGTCGGTCGGCAACCATTTTAGCGTGGCGGTTTCGGCCGACGGCCGGAAGTTCCTGATGAATCCGCGCTGGCGGCATTTCGCGCTGATCAAGGCGAGTGATCTGCTGCTGCTCGACAGCGAGGATGAGGACACCATGTCCCGTGCGGACGCACCGGATCCGTCCGCGTGGAGCATCCACGGCCGCATCCACGCCCTGTTGCCGCAGGCGCGCTGCGTGCTGCACGTGCACCCGCCCTACAGCACGGTGCTTGCCACGCTTGCCGATCCGCAGCTCAAGCCCATCGATCAGACCACAGCGCGCTTCTTCAACCGCGTGGCGATCGACCAGCACTATGGCGGCATAGCCGATCAACTGGATGAAGGGGAGCGGTTGGCGCGCGCGCTGGGCGACAGGAGTCGCCTGCTCATGGGCAATCATGGCGTCCTCGTGACTGCGCCGACGGTGGCGGAGGCCTTCGAGGATCTGTATTTTTTCGAGCGCGCGGCGCGCACCCTGGTCCTTGCCTACGGGACCGGCCAGAGGCTGAACGTCCTGCCGGATGAGATCGCGGAGCGTACCGCGCGCTGCTGGGACGATTACCGAGACGCGGCCTTCGCGCACTTCCGCGACCTGCAGCGACTGCTCGACGAGCGGGATTCGTCCTACCGGAACTGAGGCGTGCCGATCACGTCGATCCAGATGGGATTGGCGTAGGCCTTGCTCCCCAGCTGGTCCTCGACGATCAGCTGGTACCAGCTAGCGGCGGTGGCCGCCAACGCAATCTCCAGGTGTGCCGTCTGTGTGCCGTCGGGATAGGACTGCGTATGGACGGTCTCGCCGCGCTCAATGAGCGTGGCCTGCTTCAGGCCGTTGACGGATTCCAGTTCGAACTCCAGGCTGAAATTCTCGCCGGGCTTGAACTTCAGTTCCGAGCCGAACATCACCGCCGGATACAGCAGCGGCCCGTAGCTCACGTAGGCGTGGCCGGCAATCAGTGCTTCGGCAAAGTTCTGGGCGCTGGGCTTGCCCTGGATGTGGGCAAAGGTGCGCACGCGTCCGGACTCCTGCAACCAGACGTCGTGGACGTCCGTACCCCCGCTCAGGTAGTAATGGTGTCCGTCATTCCAGAAGGACCACAGAGCGTGCAGGACCTTGTCGTCATCGTGCGGCTCCACGCCGTTGATCTCGATGAGCTCGAAGTGCGGATTGAAGCCGCCGGGCACTGCGCCAACGGCCAGGCTCGAAAAATACCCGTAGGGATTGAAGGGGTGATTGACCTGTATGACGAGCGCGCCCTGGCGGCGCGCCTCGGCGAATACCTGATCGACGGTCGCCGTGCTGGTATCGATCTGCAGCGGCTGGCCAGAACGCAGCGGATAGGCGTTGAAGTGCGACCAGGAAGGCGAGAACTCGATCGCAGGGATGAAGGGCATCGCCCGCCGGTCGGCGATCTGCTGCAGCACCCGGTGGTTGGCGGTCGAATCGTGATCACTGACAAAGAGCAGATCGAGCCCCGCGGCCAGCTGGGAGCGCGCCAGGTCAGCCGGCGGCGTCACGGCTTCGGCCTGGTCGGCATGATGGTGCAGATCGGCGGAAAACCAGCCACGCGCGGTCGGATCGAAGCGTGGCGTCAGGCGCACCGATTTCGTCTGCGTGTGCGCCGAATCAATTTTAAGTGGGAGTTCGCGGAATGGCGCCAGGAAGCCGCCCCCGGCGGAAATCGTGAAGCGATACTTGCCCGGCGCCAGCGGTACATCGAGCTCGCCCTTCCGCTCCAGTTTGGTGAAAAAGGTCCTGCGGCCCAGGAATTCGACCACCGGCCCCCGTCCCTCCGTCATGGCAATGCGCGCATCCAGCGGCCGGCCGTTGCGGGCATCGTTGACGGTGAGGTGCAGGCGGCCGGGAGGCGCCAGATCCCGGAAGTCCCGCCGCGTGTCTTTGCCGGAGCTCACGGTGACGGACAGCGTGTGGCTCTGGGAATAATTCTTCGCCGTGGCATAGATGCCATAGTGGCCCGCAGGCAGCGTCAGCTGAAACTTGCCACCGTGTCCGAGCACCCAGGCGTACGGTTTGCCCCGCTTCTCGATCACAATGACTGGTCCGTCGACGGACTTGCCGTTGCTGGCGCTGACGAGCCCATGGATCGTGCCGGAGGCCAGTTGCTTGCGGGTGATTTCCGCCTGGACGATCGGACCCAGATCGGCGCTGGCGCCGATCTGCAGCCACGCGGTGAAGTCCCGGCTTTCCCCCGCTGCCAGCGTGTGCAGCTGGTACAGGTCCCTCGAATAGAAATCGACATGGTCGAAGTAGGGTGCATGCAGCGCGATGCTCCAGCCCTCATCGTAGGCGATCGCGCGATCGCTCAGTGCGCCGTCCGACGGTCCGCTTTTCTGGCCGGCGAGCCCCGGGACGCCGAAGAAAAATCCACCCTTGGGCCAAAGCGTCATGCCGGACAGAAGATTGGGCAACGCTTCGCTGCCCTCGTTGTGCATGGTGGTCTGGATCTCGACGGCGTCGGCGTCCGCCAGCAGCGTATACACCGTGCTGATGGTGACGTGGCCCCAGTCGCGGGTGGCGCGGATCACGGCGCGCTCTGGCGTCTGCTCAAGAATTTCCACGCGGTGGTAGGTATTGGGCCAGGCCGCCCAGTCGTTGGGAATGAAATCAGCGTAGACGAGGCGATCCCGCCCGATCCTGCCGTCGCTGACAGGCGCCGCATCGATGAGCGCGCCGCGCGGGAGGCCAAACGGAACTGCGCTATCGACCGCGAGCGCAAAC
>JANXYA010000363.1 GCA_025350345.1 Gammaproteobacteria bacterium | reverse complement strand
GCTACTATCGAACCTATCTGCAGCTGATGCAGCATTGGGGAGAGGTGCTGCCCGGCTGGATTCTGCGGGTGCAGCATGAAGACCTCGTCGATGATCTGGAGGGTAACGTGCGCCGCATTCTTGAATTCTGCGGCCTCGAGTTCGAACCGCAGTGCATCGAGTTCTACAAGACGGTTCGCAGTGTGCGCACCGCCAGTTCGGAGCAGGTGCGCCAGCCCATCTATCGCGAGGGGCTCGATCACTGGAAGCATTTCGAACCCTGGCTCGGGCCTCTCAAGGATGCCCTCGGCGACGCGCTGGTCAGCTACCGTGGTCACTGAAGCTCTCGGGCTGAGCACCTACGACATCAGCGCGCTGGTGACGCTGGTCAACCAGGAGCGCCTGGCCGAGGCGGAACACAGCGCGCGCACGCTGCTGAAGGCTTACCCTGGTGCGGGGATGCTCTGGAAGATCCTCAGTGTCGCACAGCTGCGGCAGGGTAAGGACGCACTGCCGGCGCTGCGCAAAGCGGCGGAGCTGATGCCGCTTGATGCCGAAGCCTACCGTAATCTCGGTGCCGCTCTGCACGATCAGGAACAGTGGGCCTTCGCTTTGGAAAGTTTTCGCCGCGCACTGGAGCTGGCGCCGAATGATGCGGACTGCCTGGTCGAGGCGGCGGATGCGCTGCGGGCGCTGGGACGCGCGCGCGAAGCGGTACCCCTCTATCAGCAGGCTCTGCAGAATAGTCCCGCGCACGTCGAGGCGCAGAATAATCTGGGGAACGCGTTTCTGCAGCTCGCGCAGTTTGCCGACGCCGCTGCCTGTTACCGGCTGGCGCAGGCACTAAGGCCCAGAGACGCACAGATACTCTGCAATCTGGGGCGCGTTCTGGTAGCAATGGGAAGGCGCGATGAGGCCGTAGCAAGCTATCGGCAAGCACTGGCCTTGAACCCCAACTACGTCGAAGCTCTGATGAATCTCGGCCACCTGCTGCGCGAGCTTGGCCAGCGCCGGGAAGCCGTGCCGCTGTACACCCAGGCGGTCAAGCTTGATCCGCGGCGTGTCGATAGCCAATGGAACCTCGGCTCCGTATTGTTTGAGCTGCGCAGATTCCGCGAGGCGGTGGCCTGCTTCACCCAGGCGATCAAACTCAAGCCGGACTATGCTCCGGCCCACTTGAGCATGGGGCTGGCGATGCGCCAGCAGCGTCGTCCGGCCGACGCCGAGGCCAGCTGTCAGGCCGCGCTCGCCATAGATCCCGATTACGTCGAAGCCTTGTCGTTTCTCGGTGAACTGCGGGCTGACCGCGGTCGCTTTAAGGAAGCGGAGGAATTGTTCCGACGGACAATCGCCATCAATCCGAATTTTTCGTCCGCGTATTTCAGCATCGCAACGCATCGCAAGATGACCACGGCCGACAGCGCCTGGCTCAAGGGAGTCGAAACCCTGCTGGCCGGGCAGCCGCCGCTGGCACACGAGATCAGCCTGCGCTACGGGCTGGGAAAATACTTCGACGACGTGGGGGAATACGCGAGTGCCTTCGAGAACTATCGGCAGGCCAACGAACTCACGAAACGCTATGGATCAACTTACGATCGCGACAAGCTGACGCAAAGAGTGGATCAGATCATGCGTTGCTTCGACGCAGCGCACCTGCGGGATTCGGCCAACCGGGGCTCGAGCTCGGAGCTTCCGGTCCTGATCGTGGGCATGCCGCGTTCCGGCACTTCGCTGACCGAGCAGATACTGGCCTCGCATCCGGCCGTGTTCGGCGCCGGTGAGGTGCCATTCTGGGACGGCGCCTTCAATGTCTATCAAAAGGCTGCACTTAGCGGGCCAGTCGACCCGACGCTGCTATCGGGCATGGCCGCGGCGTATCTCGAGCGCTTCGCGGCGGCGGGCGTGGCTGCGCTGCGGGTGGTCGACAAAATGCCCGGCAATTTCCTCTATGCAGGAATGATACACAGTGCATTTCCGCGGGTCCGCATTATCCACATGCAACGCCATCCGCTCGACACCTGCCTGTCGATCTACTTCCAGAATTTCTTCGGCATGGGGCCCTATGCCAACGATCTTGACAATCTGGCGCACTACTATGGAGAGTATGTGCGCATCACGAATTACTGGCGTGCCGTGCTGCCGGCCACGGCGCTGCTGGAGGTTCCCTATGAGGCGCTGATTGAAGATCAGGAAGGCTGGTCCCGGAAGATGCTGGATTTTATCGGTCTGCCATGGGATCCGAAGTGCCTTGATTTTCATCAGACCGAACGCGCGGAGAGCTTGGGGATCCCTTCCGAGCAGCGCGATCCCCTCCGCGATCCGCGTCTTCGCCCTGTCCGCCTTCGCCATCAGATCGTCGCGGGTCTTCTCGAGCGCGGGGCGATCGAGCTGCGTGTACCGCTGCTGATCGATCCACTTTCCATACGCCTCGACGAGCGGCGAGAGCGCGTTTCCGAACCCTTTGCCGTCGAGCTTGGCGAGATCGGCCATCCCGAACGTCGCGTCCTCTACGGGACGGTGGTCGACCCGCGGCA
>JANXYA010000347.1 GCA_025350345.1 Gammaproteobacteria bacterium | reverse complement strand
GCTCCGTACCCTCGTCGGTGGCGCGCTGATCTATCTGTGGTTGCGCTGGCGCACGCCACGGCCGTTCGCCGGGCTGCCGCTGCCCCGGCTGATCGTGGCCGGCATGCTGCTGACCGGAGGAGGCAGCGGCCTGTCGGTCTGGTCGCAGCAGCGCGTGCCCTCCGGCATCACCGCCTTGCTCATTTCAGCCGTGCCGCTGCTGGTGCTGCTGCTCAACTGGGCATTCTTTGCGCGGCGCGCCCCGGAGGCCCGCTCGCTCCTCGGCGCCCTGGCCGGCCTGAGCGGCGTGGCACTCATCGTCGCCCATTTGCATACCCTGCCGGGCCATGTGCGACCGCCCTACGTGATCGCCCTGCTGTGCGCCATGGTGTGCTGGAGCGTCGGCACGCTCGTGGCGAGCGGCGCGGTGCCGGCGACGCGCGTCGGCGCCGCGACCTGCGTGCAGATGGCCGCGGGCGGTGCGGTGCTGGCGCTGCTGGGAGTGGTGAACGGGGACTGGAGCGCCTTTCATCCCGCGCTGGTGTCCCGCGAATCCTGGCTCGCGCTCACCTACCTGACTTTTTTCGGCAGCATCGTCGCGCTGAGCTGCTTTGTGTGGCTGCTGACCCAGGTTTCCCCGCAGCAGGCGACCACGTACGCGCTCGTCAATCCGCTGGTGGCGCTGCTGCTGGGCGCAGTATTCCTGGGCGAGCGCGTCACCTCGACAGTGGTGGTCGCAATGGTTCTCATCCTCGTTGGCGTCGCGCTGGTGCTGTATTCGGGCAAACCACGGTCATAATCAGCCGCGGTCTTTTCATAAGCACGGTGACATCGCCGGCAATAGCGCGGCGATCACGATTAACGTGAGCACCTTCATGGTTTCAGCGCGGCCGGACACGGCATGCTCTGTCCCATGGAAACCAAAGACACCTTCATGCGCTTCGTGGTCATCGGCTCAATCGTGGTGGTGAGCGCGCTGGCGTTCATCGTCCGCATGAGCGCCTGAGACCTGATCAAAATACATAGAACTTTCCGTCCCCGCGTAGACTCTTATACTAGGGGTGGGGCTCGGATTCGCGCCGTAGGCGCGTTTACTGGGGGAGTTCTATGACCATGCTCAAGACAGTAGTGATCACCATCGCCTCGGGGGGCCTCCTGGGGCTGGCCGGTTGTGCGTTGCACGCCAGGACCGACGCCGACCCCCGGGTCTCCGTCGCCGCCTGCCACACCTTCAACTTTGCCGACGCAGGCATGCATCGTCCAGAGGCGGCCGCCGCCTTCGGTAACCCATTGAATGAGAAGCGTCTCCGTGAGGCCATTGCGGCAAACCTCAGCTCGCGCGGGCTGCCGATCGCCGCCGAAGGCGCCACGGCCGACTGCACCGTGGGCTATGCCATCGGCTCGCGGCTGGCGCCCGACCCGGGCGCGCCGCGCGTGAGCTGGGGCATTGGTTGGGGCGGCTGGGGCCATCACGGTTTGGGTGGCTCGGCGGCCTGGAGCGGGCCGTACGATTACAGCGAGGGTCGCGTCACCGTTGATCTGTACGATGCGCATTCGCACGAAGCGCTGTGGCATGCCTACGTCGATGAGGACGTGACGCGGCTGACGGGCGCCGATGCCGAGCAGCGCATCAAGGCCGTGGTGACCGCAATCTTCGAGAAATTTCCGGCGGCGGTGACGGTGCCGGCAGCGGGCGCGACCAAGTCCTGAGCGCGCGGCGGATTAAGCGCATTTCACGAATCGTGGCCGCCATTGCGGCAATACTGGGTGCGCCCCGAAGCGTTTGGGGTAGCCATAAAACTCAGGAGTCAGTATGAAGTCCCAGATTGCCATTGTCGCGACCGCCCTGGTCGCTCTGTCTGCAGCCCCGATGTTCGCTGCCGCTGCCGATGCACCGGCGGCCACCCCGCCGCCTGCAGCGAGCACCCCTGCTGCGAAGAGCGATGATTCGGCCATGAAGCCGACGATGCACATGAAGAAGCATCACAAGAAGGCCAAGACTGCCGACAGTTCGGCCACGACGACCAAGTAAGCGAGGAATTCCCCAGAATTCCAGGCAGGGCGCCATGGGGCGCCCTGTTTTTTTTGTGCCGGGCTGCCGCACTGCCGATCGTCCGCCAGCGGCTTCAGGAAACCACCGCGGATAGCGGCGGGGCAAGCGGATGAAATCGGGTGGCCGACGCGCCCACTGCGGGTGGGCCCGCGGCGCAGGATCGCGCCACGGCGATCACATGCAGCGGATTGCGCGCCCTCGTTCCGCTCCAGCAACTCGAGTCGCTCGATCCGGCCAGTACGGCGCTGAGTGCTGCAGGCGTTATGTGCAAAGGGCAGGCGGGAAGAGCAGGCGCGGCGCACAGTCAGGCGTGAGCCTTGTCGCCGCACCTGGCTGAACCGGCGCTGAAATTCGGCTGACGGGAAAATAATCTTCGGCGGCGCGCGTGGCCCGCTGCAATTGAGGCACTATTGCCGCGAGCACGGGTCCGATCAGATGCGGATGGCTGGATGAAGAAGTGGAGGAGTGGCCATGTTGCCTAGACAAACGGTCGCGGTTTCCATCGCTGGCGCGGTGGCCCTCATCGGACTGCTGTTCTGCGCCGCCGCCGGCGCGGCCAGCGATGATCCACCCGCCCGTGTCGCCCACGTGAATCTCATCGACGGCAGCGGCCAGCTCAAGCTCGCCGGCACCGACAACTGGGTCGACGAATTGCTCGACCGCCCGCTGACCGGCGGAGACCGCCTGTGGATCGGATCCGGATCGCGCGCCGAGATGCACATCGGCTCGACGGCGCTGCGCCTCGGCTCGGGCACGGCCCTGCAGCTCATTGCCGTGGACGACGAGCGCGTGCGCCTGCGGCTGACCACCGGCTCCGTCAGCATCCGCATCCGCGACCTCGATCGGGACGAGCGCTTCGAGATCGAGACGCCGCAGGGTGATGTGGCCATGCTGCAGCCGGGGGGCTATCGCCTTGACGTCGAGGAGCGGGATGAGCGCACCGAGCTGGCGGTGTGGAGCGGGCGCGCCGAAGTCAGCAACCAGGGCGGCACGCAACTGGTGCTCGGCGATGAGAGCGCCGAACTGGACGCGGGCGAGAATTCCCCCATCCGGCTCGCCGCGGCCGGAGGCACCGACGGTCTCGACCTGTGGGCCGAGGATCGCGATCGTCGCGAAGATGATTCACACGCTGCGCGCTACGTATCGCGCGAAGTCGTCGGCTATGAAGAGCTGGACGGCTACGGCGATTGGGTGGCGGATCCGGACTATGGCTCCGTCTGGGTGCCGCAGGACGTGATGGCCAACTGGGCACCCTATCGATTCGGCTACTGGAGCTGGATCGGGCCGTGGGGCTGGACGTGGATCGACGATGAACCCTGGGGCTTTGCGCCCTGTCACTACGGCCGCTGGGTACACGCGCGCCACGGCTGGGCCTGGGCACCCGGCACGCCCGGGTTCGGTCATCCGGTGTTCGCGCCGGCGCTGGTGGCGTGGCGCGGCGGCTCGCTCCCCGGCGCTGATGCTCGGGTCGCGCCGCGGGTCGGTTGGGTCCCGCTCGGCTTCAACGAGGTGTATGAGCCTCCCTACCACGCCAGCCGCGATTATCTGCGCGCGGCCAATCTCACCAACACACACCTCGGCCGCGAGAACATCGATCGCTACATCGATCGCGGGCAGGTCGCCAGTGGCGTGGGCGTGCAGCGCCGCTACGCCAATGAAAGCGTGCCGGGCGCCTATACGGAAGTCTCCCGCGAAACCTTCACCGCGGCCCAGCCCGTGGGGCGGAACCTGCTGCGCACCGAGCCGGGTGGCTCGCCGCAGGGCTCCTTCAGCACCAGCGCGCCGGCGATGCACCCGGTGTCGCCCACCTCCGGGCGCAGCTTCCCCGCGGACCGGCCGGTCACGCGGGCCGATCGCCCGGTCATGGAGCGTTCGGTGCCCGAACTCCCGGCGATGCGCCAGCGCGAGCCTGATTCAGCTCCGCCCCAGGTCCCGCGCAGCGATCGCCCGGCCGCTCCGCCCGCGTACTCGTCCAGAGTGCGTGGTCCGGAGCACGCGGCTCCCGCCGTGGAAAACGATTCGCGGCCGCGCTACGCGCCACCGCCTGCCGCGGTGCGCGAGTCCCCGCCGGTGCTGCCGCAGGCGCCGGCGGCACGCGT
>JANXYA010000267.1 GCA_025350345.1 Gammaproteobacteria bacterium | reverse complement strand
CGCGTGCGCGTGCGCGCGCAGGATCGCCATGGTGAATTCTTCGAGCGCGACTATGAGGGGCTCCTGGCGGTGTGCGTGCAGCACGAGATGGATCACCTCGAGGGCAAGCTGTTCGTCGATTACCTCTCCAGCCTGAAGCGCGAGCGCATCCGCCGCCGGCTCGAGAAGGAACGGCGCGAGCGCGGCGATGCGCCGCGGCTCCGTCCCCCCGCCGGCGCCCGGCGCGGCAAAGCCATCTGAAGGGCTGCCCATGCTGCGCATTGCCTTTGCCGGCACGCCGGAATTCGCGCTGCCGGCGCTCGACGCGCTGGCGGCATCAAGGCATCGCCTGGTTGGCGTGCTCACGCAGCCCGATCGCCCTGCCGGCCGCGGCCGCGCGCTGCGCGCGAGCGCTGTCAAGCGGCGCGCGCTCGAGCTCGCCCTGCCGGTGGCGCAGCCCGCGCGGCTCGCCAGCGCCGCTGAGCGCGCCGAGCTGGACGCCTGGCGGCCCGATCTGCTGGTGGTGGTCGCCTACGGCCTGTTGCTGCCGGGCGCGGTGCTCGAGCTCCCGCGACTGGGCTGCCTCAATCTCCACGCCTCGCTCCTGCCGCGCTGGCGCGGCGCGGCGCCGATCCAGCGCGCGCTGCTCGCCGGTGACGCCGAAAGCGGCGTGACCATCATGCAGCTCGACGCCGGGCTCGATACCGGGCCCATCCTCGCGCAGCAGGCCGTGACGATTGCGCCGGGTACGAGCAGCGCGGCGCTGCACGGGCAGCTGGCGCAGCTCGGCGCGCCGCTGCTGCTCGAAGTGATCGAGGCGTTGGCCGCGGGCCACGCGCAGCCGCGTGCCCAGCCGGAGGAGGGCGTGAGCTACGCGCCCAAGCTCGGGAAAGGCGAGGCGCAGATCGACTGGTCGGCGCCGGCCGAACTGATCGCCCGGCAGGTGTGCGCCTGCAACCCGCGTCCGGTCGCGCAGACGCAGCTCGAGGGCCAGCAGCTGCGCGTCTGGGCGGCGCGAGCACTGCATCAGTCCCCGGCGCTCCATGAACCGCCCGGCACAGTGCTCGGGCTCGAGGACGGGCGTCTCCTGGTGGCCTGCGGCGAGGGCGTGCTGGCGATCGAGACGCTGCAGAGCGCCGGCGGGCGGGCCCTCGGCGCCGGCGATTTCACGCACGGCCATCAGCTGGCCGGGCAGAGGCTCGGGTGAGCGCGCGAGCGGAAGGGGCCGCGCGACGGGCGCCGGGCCAGGCGGCGAAGGTGCTCAGCGCGGCCTCGCGCTCGCTGCGCGCCATACTCGCCGAAGGCGCCAGTGCCGATGCCGCGCTGGCGATGCCGCTGGACGATGCGCTGCGTGCGCCGGTCCGGGCGGTGAGCCTCGGCGCGGCGCGCTGGTACCTGCGGCTGATGCCCGCGGTGCTGCCGCTGCTGTCCAGGCCCGGCCAGAGGACTGACCCGCTGCTGTGCGCACTGCTCGCCTGCGCCGTGCACCAGCTCGAATACTCCGACCACGCCGCCGCGACCACGGTGGCCGCGGCGGTCGATGCCGCGCGGCTGGTGGGCCTCGCCAGGGCGGCGGGGCTGGTCAACGCGGTCCTGCGCCGCTATCTGGGCGAGCGCCAGCAGCGCCTCGCCGAGGTGGATCGCGACCTGGCACGGCGTCACGCGCATCCGGACTGGCTGGTCGAGCAGCTGCGCGCCGCCTGGCCTGCCGAGCTGGAGCAGATCCTCGCGGCCAACAACGCGCATCCGCCCCTGTGCCTGCGCGTGGATTTGAGCCGCGGCACCCGCGAGGCCTATCTGCAGGAGCTGGCCGCGGCGGGCCACGCAGGGGCCACGGTCGCCGGAATCGCCACCGCCGTGACAGTGGCCACACCGGTGCCGGTGGCGCAGCTCCCCGGGTTCGCGGCGGGCCGCGTTTCCGTGCAGGACTCGAGTGCCCAGCTGGCTGCGATCCTGCTGGCGCCGCGCCGCCATGAACGGGTGCTCGATGCCTGCGCGGCACCGGGCGGCAAGAGCGGTGCGCTGCTGGAGCTCGCCGGCGGCGAGCTCGCCCTGACGGCCCTCGACAGCGATGCGGTGCGCCTGCGCCGCGTGGCCGACAACCTGCGGCGCCTGGGGCGCGAGGCCCGGCTGGTGCACGCGGACCTGCGTGCCGCGCCCACCTGGTGGGACGGGGAGCCCTTCGATG
>JANXYA010000249.1 GCA_025350345.1 Gammaproteobacteria bacterium | reverse complement strand
TCATTGGTGGCCGCGCGGCCCCAGTTGCCGCCTTCTTCGCTCCGTGTCAGGACTTCCAGATTGTCCATCAGCGCACCCATCCACGGCTCCATTTTCTCCTCTTCCGTGCCTGGCAGGAAACCGATGTCCTCGCCGAGCGGGATGGTGACGCGGGTCATGATGATTTCCGCGAAGCGATTGCGCTCGAGCGTCTGCACCAGTCCCGCGGCGAGTGCGAGCAGGGTCTTGCCGGTGCCGGCCGGTCCCAGGATCGTCACGAAGTCGATCTCCGGATCGGTCAGCAGGTTGAGCGCGAAGTTCTGCTCGCGGTTGCGCGCTGTCACGCCCCACACGCTGTGGCGATCGCTGCGAAAATCCCGCAGCAGCTCGAGCGTGGCGGTACCCCCATCGATGCTGCGTACGATCGCCTCGATCCCTGAGGCGCTGTCCTCGAACAGGAACTCGTTGACGTGCCAGGCGGGGACTGCCGGACCGCTGAGCTGGTACCAGGTGCGGTCCGCCTCCTTCCAGGAGCGCATGTCGCGGCCGTGGCGTTCCCAGAAATCGGCGGGCAGGCTGTCCACGCCCGTGTACAGCACGTCGGCATCCTCGATGGTCTTGTCGCTGTAGTAATCCTCGGCGTGCACGCCGACGACGGCGGCCTTGATGCGCAGGTTGATGTCCTTGGACACCAGCACCACGCGCGTCTGCGGCTGCTCCTTCTGCAGGGCGAGGGTCTGGCCCAGGATCAGGTTGTCGGCGCCGTGGCCCGGAAGATTGGCGGGCAGGCCGCTGCCCAGGTCGCGGGTCTGGAAAAAGAGGCGGCCGGCGGGCGGCTGCTTGCCGTGATTGTCGGTGCGG
Source organism: Gammaproteobacteria bacterium (assembly GCA_025350345.1). Taxonomy (GTDB): domain Bacteria; phylum Pseudomonadota; class Gammaproteobacteria; order Steroidobacterales; family Steroidobacteraceae; genus FEN-1191. The sequence continues at coordinate 5,131 of JANXYA010000249.1, read as the reverse complement.
GCCGACGGGATCGCGAGGCCCGCATCGATCTGCTCCTTGGTGACGCCGCGGATCATGTCATCGAGGAAGCGGCTCGCCTGGCGGGTATTGCGCGATGCCTCGGACAGGCCCTTCTTGTTGGCGTCGAGCTCCTCGAGCACCACCATCGGCAGGTAGATATCGTGCTCGGCGAAACGGAAGATCGCCGTGGGGTCGTGCATCAGCACGTTGGTGTCGAGTACGAACAGCCGCCGTTGTCTGGCTTTCACAGTGCTCTGGCCGCCTCCAGCACCTGCGCCGCGTGGCCCGCGACCTTCAGCTTGCGCCATTCCTGGCGCAGCTTCCCGGCGGCGTCGATCAGGAAGGTGCTGCGCTCGATGCCCATCACCTTGCGGCCGTACATGTTCTTCTCGCGATACACGCCGAAGCGCTCGCAGACCTTGCCATCCTCATCGCTCAGCAGTTCGAAGCCGAAGGCATATTTCTCGCAGAACCTGTGGTGCGAGGCCAGTTTATCGCGCGAGATCCCGCAGACGCGCACGCCCGCGCGCTTGAAGGAAGGCAGCAGGCGCTGGAAGTCCTGTCCCTCGAGCGTGCAACCCGGCGTGTCATCGCGCGGGTAGAAGTACAGCACCAGCGGCTCACCGCGCGCCGCGCGCAGGTGGAAGCGCTCGCCCGCCGTGGAGGGGAGGGTGAAATCGGCCACCACGCGGCCCACCGTCACACTCATCAGGATTTCACCGGCTCGAGGATCGCGTCGAGGTTCATGGAGTCGCAGTAGTCCATGAACTCCTCGCGCAGCTGCGCCACATGGAGCCGGGCCGGCACGTTGATGGTCATCTGCACCGCGAACATGGGCGCGCCGGTGTGGGCGGCGGCGTAGCTGCGCGTTGCGACCTCGCCGATGTCGATGTTGCGGGTGGCGAAGAATCCGGACAGTCCGGCGACGATTCCGGTCTGATCGAGGCTGACGATGTCGATGGAGTAGGGGAGCAGGTCCTTGCGGCTGGCACGCGCCTCGGTGCGGCGCAGATGCACGCTCAGGGCGCCGCCGTCGGCGAGGCGCCCGAGCTCCGATTCGATGCGTGCCAGGGTGTGCCAGTTGCCCGTGACCAGCATCAGCACCGCGAATTCGCTCCCCAGGGCGGCCATGCGGCTCTCGGCGATGTTGCCGCCGCAGTCGGTGATCACGCGCGTGAGTTCATGCACCATGCCGGTGTGGTCGCCACCGATGGCCGAAACCGCCAGATGTTGCTTGCCAGGAGCGTTGGGGTCATTCACGGCGAGAAGTGTACCGGTTTCCTGGACTTGCTTCAGGTCGCACTGGCTGCGTAACATCCCGCACCTTCCTCAAGGCACTGACACCGCAGCAATCGAGAGCGTGGAAAAGCATGTTTTCAGGCAGTCTGGTCGCGATCGTCACCCCCATGCTCAGCGATGGCGCCATCGATCATGAGGCCTGGGACCGGCTGCTGGATTTTCACGCGCACAGTGGCACGGCGGGCCTCATCGTCGGTGGCAGCACGGGCGAATCGGTCTCCCTGAGCGATGGCGAGGTGGAGGGCCTGCTGGTGCGCGCGCGGCGCCGGCTCGGCGGGGGCTTCCCGCTCCTGGCCGGCGTCGGCGGCAGTTGCACCGCGACGGTCATCGAGCGCGTCCGGCGCCTGGCGGAGGCCGCACCGGATGCCCTGCTGGTCGTGACTCCGGCCTACAACCGCCCCACCCAGGAAGGCCTGTACCGCCACTACGCCGCGATTGCCGCGGCCGCCCCGGCGCCGGTGCTGCTGTACAATGTGCCCAGTCGTACCGCGGTCGACCTGCTGCCCGCCACGGTGGCCAGGCTCGCTGAACTCCCCGGCGTTGTCGGCATCAAAGAGGCGGTGGGCGATGTTTCCAGGATCCGTGAATTGATCAGCGCGACGCGCCGCGGGTTCACGGTGCTGTCCGGAGACGATGCGACGGCGCGCGAGGCGGTGCTGGCCGGTGCCAGCGGAGTCATTTCGGTGACCGCCAACGCGGTGCCGGCGGCGGTGGCGGCCGTCATGGCCGCGGCTCGGGCCGGCGATCGGGCGCAAGCTGAGCGACTGGACGCCTCCCTGAGCGCGCTGCATCGCGAACTCGCCGTCGAATCCAATCCTATTCCGGTCAAATGGGCACTCGCTGAAATGAAGATGATCAATTCTGGTATACGCCTGCCGCTCACCTGGCTGAGCGAGGCCGCGCAGCCGCGGGTACGCGCGGCGCTGCAGACGGCAACCGCCGGCACGCTCGCACCTCTGGCGCGTCGCGCATGAGAAAATCCGGGATGAAGATCCTGCCGCTGCTGGCCCTGGGCGTGGCGCTGTTCGCGCTGAGCGGCTGTTCCTGGTTTCATCACCGCGACCGTGCCAAGTGCCGCGAACCGGTCATCGGCGCGGGCGCCAGGAACCTGCCACCGCTCCAGGTCCCCGCCGGCCTTGACGCACCGGACACGCGCAATGCCATCAAGATCCCGCCACTGAACGAACCCGAGCGGCCGCGTAGTCCCCAGGATCCCTGCCTGTCCCGCCCGCCCAGCTACAAGAGCTGAGCGCCTTGCTACAATCACCGCCGGCACAGGCAGCGCTGCGGCGGCTGTGAGTTCAGGCGGAAATTACATTAAGATTACCTTGTAACATGTTGAATGGAGAGGTGGCCGAGCGGTCGAAGGCGCTGGACTGGAATTCCAGTAACATCTTCACGGGTGTTCGTGGGTTCGAATCCCACCCTCTCCGCCACAGCGCTGTGGTGGTCCGCGCCGGTTCCTTCGCGACGACGAGCCGCCAACCCCGTCAGGCCCGGAAGGGAGCAGCGGTAACGGTCACGTCGGGCGCCGAGGGGCGACCGGCGCGGGCTGCCTCCCTCCAATCCTCGGTCCAGCGGTAGCCCGCGCATGGCCTACACCGCGCTCGCGCGCAAATGGCGTCCACGCCGCTTCAGCGAGATGGTCGGCCAGGAGCACGTGCTGCGACCCTTAAGCAATGCGCTCGCCAGTGGGCGCGTGCACCACGCCTTCCTGTTCGCCGGCACGCGCGGCGTGGGCAAGACCACGGTGGCGCGGATCCTCGCCAAGTGCCTGAACTGCGAGCGGGGCGTGAGCGCCGAGCCCTGCCTCGAGTGTGCGAGCTGCCGCGAAATCGAGGCCGGACGCAGCATCGATTTGATCGAAGTCGACGCGGCCTCGCGCACCAAGGTCGATGACACGCGCGAACTGCTCGACAACGTGCAGTACGCGCCGAGCCGGAGCCGCTACAAGATCTACCTGATCGACGAAGTGCACATGCTGTCGGCCAGTTCCTTCAACGCGCTGCTCAAGACGCTGGAGGAACCGCCGCCGCACGTCAAATTCCTGCTGGCCACGACCGATCCGCAGAGACTCCCGGTGACCGTGCTGTCGCGCTGCCTGCAGTTCAATCTCAAGCGCCTGTCGGTGGCGCTGATCAGCTCGCGCCTGGCGCACATACTGGCCGCGGAGCAACTGGCCTTCGAACCGTCGGCCCTGCAGCTGCTGGCGCAGGCGGCCGACGGCAGCATGCGCGATGCCCTCTCGCTCCTCGACCAGTTGCTCGCCTTTGGCGACGGCGCGGCCCGCGAGGCCGAATCGCGTGCGATGCTCGGCGCCGTCACGCGCGATCACGTGGAGCGGATCGCCTCGCTCCTGGCCACTGGCAACGCGCCCGCGCTCCTGGACGCCGCCGAGGCGCTCGATGAATTTGCGCCGGACTACGGCCAGATTCTCGATCAGCTCGCGGCCCTGCTCGAACGCATCGCGTTGCAGCAGCTGCTGCCGCAGTACGCCGGGGACGATCTGTTTCCCATCGCGGTGGTGAGCGAGCTGGCCGCGCGGATTTCACGGGAAGACGTGCAGCTCTATTACCAGACGGCCATCCTCGGGCGGCGCGATCTGGCCCTGGCTCCCGAGCCGCGTACCGGCTTTCGCATGACCCTGATCCGCATGCTCGCCTTCCGGCCCGAGGGCTCAGTGCAGGGCCTGACGGGCGCGCCGCCGGCCACCGCGAAGCCCTCGGCCGTGCCGGCTGCGCCGGCGACACCGGCGGCACCGGCGGCACCGGCGGCGGATGCGCCAGCTCCCATGGAGTGGAGTTCGCTGGTGGCGGCGCTGGAACTGGATGGCCCGACACGCATGCTGGCCCTCAACTGTGCGCTGCTGGCGCGCAGCGCGGGGCTGATCAGGCTGACGCTCGATCCCCACAACGCCACGGCGCACACGCGCGCGCGCGAGCAGCGCCTCGCCCAGGCGCTCAGCCGGCATCTGGGTGAGACCGTGCGCGTGGAGATTGTGGCGGGCGGCGCCGTCGTTGCCACTCCGGCCCAGGCCGAGGATCGGGCCGCCCAGCAGGCCCTGGCGGCGGCCCGCGCCGCACTGGCGGCCGATCCGACCGTGCAGGCCCTGCAGCAGCGCTTTGGCGCGACCGTGAATTCCGAATCGGTGCGGCCGCGCAAGCCTGCCTGACAGGCACGGGCATCAATTCAGGCTAAAGAGTAGGGGTACAGAGCATGGGTGGCAATATGGCCAATATGATGAAACAGGCGCAGGCCCTGCAGGCCAACATGCAGAAGGCCCAGAGCGAGATTGCGCAGCTGGAAATCACCGGCGAAGCCGGCGGCGGCATGGTCAAGGTCACGATCAATGGCCGGCACGAGGCACGCCGCGTGCAAATCGAGCCCTCGGCCATCGGGGACGATCGGGAAATGCTCGAGGACCTGCTGGCAGCGGCGTTCAACGATGCTGTCCACAAGCTCGAGGCCGCCAGCCAGGCGAAGATGGCCAGCCTGATGGGCGGACTGCAGTTGCCGCCGGGCATGAAACTGCCCTTCTGACACACCCGCAGCCGATGCAGCACTCGCCCGCCCTTGCCGCCCTGATCGAAGCCCTGCGCGCACTTCCGGGCGTTGGTCCGAAGAGCGCGCAGCGCATCGCCTTTCACCTGCTGCAGGACGCGCGCCCGGCCGCGCAGGCGCTCGCCGTGTCCCTGCAGCGGGCGGTAGAGCGGGTGGGTCACTGCCGCCAGTGCCGCATGCTCGCGGAAGCCGAGTTGTGCGAGATCTGCGCGAACGCGCAGCGCGATGCGGGATTGCTGTGCGTCGTTGAATCGCCCGCCGATGTGGTCGC
>JANXYA010000223.1 GCA_025350345.1 Gammaproteobacteria bacterium | reverse complement strand
GCGGCCTTCGGCCTGATGACGCCGGAGCAGATCGAATATTTCCAGCGCGAGCTGGAGATCGACTTCGCGATTTCCGAGCCGGGCCTTGGCCGCTTTCGTGTCGCCGTCTTCTATCAGCGCGGCTACCCGGCCATGGTGCTGCGCTACATTACCGCCGATATGCCCAAGCTCGAACAACTCGGGCTACCCGAGGTGCTGCGCGAACTGACCATGCACCGCCGCGGCCTGATCCTCGTGGTCGGCGCCACCGGCTCGGGCAAGTCGACCACGCTGGCGGCGATGATCAACCATCGCAATGAACTGAACTCCGACCACATCGTCACCATCGAGGACCCGATCGAGTTCCTGCACGCCAACAAGCGCTCCATCGTCAACCAGCGCGAGGTGGGGCTCGACACGCGCAGCTACGAGAAGGCCCTGCGCGGGGTGATGCGCGCGGCGCCCGACGTCATCCTGATCGGTGAGGTGCGCGATCGCGAGAGCATGATGGCCGCCATCAGCCTGGCCGGCACCGGCCACCTGGTGCTGGCGACCCTGCACGCCAACAACTGCGCCGAGACCCTCGATCGCATCATCAACATGTTTCCCCATGACCAGCAGAAGCAGGTGACGCTCGACCTGTCGCAGTACCTGCGCGCCGTGCTGGCGCAGCGGCTGGTGGTCGGCAAGGACCAGAAGCGGGTCGCCGCCGTCGAGGTGATGCTCAACACGCCGCATATCTCCGAGCTGGTCAAGCGCGGCGACGTCGTCGGCATCAAGGAAGCCATCACGGCGAGCAGCGAGCGGGGGATACAGAGCTTCGACATCGCCCTGCTGAAGCTCTACCAGGACCAGCGCATCACCCTGGAGGAGGCGCTCACCAACGCCGATTCGCGCAGCAATCTCGAGACCAAGATCAACTTCGGCTGATCATCGGCCGGCAGCGCGCCAGGAGCCCCAAAAAAAAGCCCGGATTTCTCCGGGCTTTTTTTCGACTGTGTAGCGTCTAGCTTACCAGCGGCCACCACCGCCGCCGCCACTACCGCCACCACCGCCACCGCCGCCGCGATAGCCGCCGCCGCCGCCACCGCCGCCGCCGCCGCGATAACCACCGCCACCGCCGCCGGTACGGGGTTTATCCTGGGCTTCGTTGACGCGCAACGGTCTGCCGCCCAGATCCTTGCCGTTCAGGTTCTGGATCGCACGAGCAGAATCGGCCTGGCTCATTTCAACGAAGCCAAAGCCGCGCGGCCGGCCGGTCTCACGATCGGTCGGCAGCGACACGGACTCGACCGTGCCGTGCTCGGAGAACAGGGTGCGGACTTCCGCTTCCGTAGCTGTGAAGGGCAGGTTGCCCACATAAATCTTGGCCATAAATAGAAAGTCTCCAACTCAATAAAACGGGCCGGCCGCTACTTAAAATGCGGACCGCGCCCTGACTACACGGCAGGAACTCGGATGAGGTCGGCGAGATTGTTTCCCGCGAGGCATCGAACCAATGATCCTGTCACCTGATCGAGGAAGTTCGGCTCGGGCTCATAGCGCCAGATGAGGCGCACGGGGCGATACACGGACATAGACGATCGTCGGAAAGCATACCATGGATTCCAGAGGCCTGCTCAGGGCCGGGCGGGGAGCAGGTCCGGCAGGCTCAGTCGGCGCGGACCAGCACCAGGCGCCAGCTCAAGACCATGGGGCAGGGCGCCGCCGTGGCCCGCTCCCGGAAATGCATGCCTTCACACCCCAGCCGCCCCGAAGCGGTGCGTGCCGAGGGCTGCTTCATCTCGGCCAGGGCAGCGACGCTGGCGCTCAGGTCGAACTCGCCGTCGCATTCCGAACAGGGGCAGGCAAAGCGGAAGAAGGCGCGCGCCGGCGGGTAGTAGCTGTGCGACTGCGGCGAAGGCGGCGGCCGGCTCATGCCGGCAAAGTTCAGGTCAATCTGCAGCTTGGCGACATCCGCGTAGCGGCTGCGCATCGCCGGGGCCTGCAGGCGGTCGTTCTGGCGTCCGGCGCGGCGCTGCTCGCCGAAGGTGGGGAGCTTGCGGGAGGTGAGCTTCACGAGCGTGCCCGCCCCGGTTCCGGCACCCGGGCCAGCCGCTGCTGTTGAAGGCGAGGATCCGACTTGGCCACGTTCGATACCACCTGGAATTCATGTGAGCGGCGCAGAGGCATCTGCACGTCCACACTAGCACAAACGGTACTTCCCCTGTGGTCAAATGCAGGTCCAGGCCAGGGCCGGCGCAGCGGAATTCTCGAACGATGTTTACCTACATTTCACTCGGCACCGACGATCCGGCACGCGCCGCGCGTTTCTACGACGCCGTCCTGGCCCCCTTGGGACTGCGCCGCTGCGACACGGGCGGAGAGCCCAACTGGAATGGCTGGGTCGGCTGGGGCACGTATGAGGACGGCGGCGCCAGGGAGATCGCGCTGTGGCTGTGTAAACCCTTCAATGGCGAGCCGGCCACGGCAGGCAATGGCACGATGGTGGCGCTGCGCGCCGGCAGCTGGGAGGCCGTGCAGCGCTTTCACGCCGCGGCGCTCGCCAACGGCGGTCGCAGCGAAGGTCCGCCGGGACTGCGGCCGCAGTACAACGCCGATTTCTACGCGGCCTACATCCGGGATCCGGATGGCAACCAGCTCGCGGCAGTGTGCCGGGGCGTGGTG
>JANXYA010000152.1 GCA_025350345.1 Gammaproteobacteria bacterium | reverse complement strand
CGCGGGATTGTATACGATCTGCCGGCGGGTGGCCCAAGGGAAGAACATGGCCGGGGTACGGCTCGAAGCACTGCGAAAAGTGTATGAAAACGGCCATGTGGCCGTGGCCGGCGCCAGCTTCGAGGTCGCCGACGGCGAGCTCGTGGCCCTGGTGGGGCCGTCGGGCTGCGGCAAGTCCACGCTCCTGCGCATGGTTGCCGGCCTGGAGAGCATCACCAGCGGCACGCTGAGCATGGGCGGGCGCGTGGTCAACGACCTGCCGGCCCGCGATCGCGACATCGCGATGGTGTTCCAGAGCTACGCGCTCTATCCGCACATGAGTGTCTACGACAACCTGGCCTTTGGCCTGCGGCTGCGCGGGATGGCGCGCGCGCCCCTGGATGCCAAGGTGCGTGCCGCCGCGGCGACGCTCGAGCTCGACACCCTGCTCGATCGCAAGCCGCGCCACCTGTCCGGCGGCCAGCGCCAGCGCGTGGCCTTGGGTCGTGCCCTGGTGCGCAGTCCGCAGGTGTTTCTGCTGGACGAACCGCTCTCGAACCTGGATGCCAAGCTGCGCCTCGGCATGCGCGCGGAGATCGCACGCCTGCACCGCCGACTGCACGCCACGATGCTGTACGTGACGCACGATCAGATCGAAGCGATGACCCTGGGGCAGCGCATCGTGGTGTTCAATGCGGGCGAGGTGCAGCAGATCGACACGCCGATGCGCCTGTACGACGAGCCGGCCAACCTGTTCGTGGCCGGCTTCATGGGCAGCCCCGGGATGAATTTCTTCCGCGGCCGCTATGCCGCCACGCCGCAGCCGCGTCTGCTGTGCCAGGAGGGCGAATTGCCCTTGCCCGCCCAGCCCGCGCAGCTGGCGGCCGTGCCCGCCCAGCAGGAAATCGTCGTGGGCCTGCGTCCGGAAGATCTGCGCCTCGTGCCGCAGTCAGCAGAGGCCGGGGCCGAGGCGAGCATCGAAGCCACCATCGAGAACATCGAGCCGGTCGGCAATGAAATCATCCTGAGCCTGAACAGCAGGAGCGGCAACGTGGTCTGCCGGGTGCCACCCCAGGCGCTGCCGGAACTCGGCCGCCCGCTCCGGCTGCACTATTCCGGGGATCGGTTGCGCTATTTCAACGCGCAGAGCGGCGCGCGGCTGCATTGAATGGCAATTCCACGACCACCAGGCCGTTCACCGGAACGGTAAGTCGGATCTCGCCGTGTTGCACGGACGAGCGCTCGGGCGCGCCGGGCGCGGAGGCACGGTTCAGCTGCTGCACCTGCGCCGGCGTCGGGTAGGGTGGACTGCCCATCGCCGCATAGGCCGGCAATACGTTCCCGTGCGTGGCATCCACGCGCCGCAGGATGAGCGGGGCCGCCTCCGGCAGATTCCTGAACCGCAGCGTGACGGTCCGCGGCTCACCGCTCCGGTCCGGATCCACGACGTTCCAGGTCGCGACGACCAGCGTCCCATCCGCGCGGCGCGTCACCAGTACGTTCGGCGCCGGATTTGCCAGGCGTGTCTCACCCAGCCGGTGCAGCAGCGCGTAGGCATAGTAGGAAGGCTTCTTGATGCCGCCTGCCGCGATGGTGCCGAAGGCGCCGTTGAGCGGCTCGCGCACCACGCCGTTCTCCTCGAACACATCATCGAAGGTCCAGTACGACATGATGTCGACCAGCCCGTCGCACTGCCGGATGTCCTCGGCCAGCGCCGCGCCGACGTAGATCGTGTCGCGCGCGTGGTAGCGCTCGCCGAACGACGGCACGTTCCATTCGGTCCACATCAGCGGCAGCCCAGGGCTCGCCGAGTGCCGGATCTGCGCGTGCACCTTGCCGATCGCACGGCACACGCGCTCATCGAGCGGGACGTCTTCCTGGCTGTGAAACAGGTTCTCGACCGTATCGTCCGCGTAGCCATGCGTCGAGACGAAGTCCACCGGCACGCCATCCTGCGCCAGGTGCGCCAGGAATGCGCTCACCCAATCGGCCGCGGCCGTGGCCGGCCCGCCGACGCGCAGCCGTGGACTCACCGCCTTGAGTGCGCGCGCCGTGTGGTCGTACAGCTCGAAATAACTGGCCTGCTTCGGCTCGCCCGTCCAGAAGTCGATGTTCGGCTCGTTCCAGACCTCGAAATACCACTGCGCGACTTCATCAATCCCGTAGCGCTCGACCAGGTGCGAGGCGAAGGCGTGGATCAGGCCGTCCCACTTCGCATAGTCCTTCGGCGGTGAAACAATCTGCCGGTACCAGAAGGGATGAACGTCCTGCCGCGCGGCGAGTTTCTTCGGCATGAAGCTGATCTCGACGAACGGACGGACGCCATTTTCCAGCAGGCCGTCATAGATCTGATCGACGTAGGAGAAGTTGTAGACGGGGGTCCCCCGGCTGTCCTCGTCGTACACGCCCACCTCGTCGTGGAAGATGGCGTGGAAGCGCACGTAGCGAAAATCGGCGACCTTCTTCAGCTCGCGCAGGTCCGCCCGATAGCTCGCACGCAGCGCCAGGATGGCGCGGCCGGAGCCGAAGGCCTGCTCCCAGAAATGCGGGAAGGGCGTGCCCGGCGCGCGGGCGTCGATCTCGATGGGCCCGGGCGCCGTCGTGGCGCCGCACACCACCGGGCAGCTTGCGGTGAGAAGCCAAGACAGGGCCGCACCGCTGATCCTCATCGTTTGCCGGCCGCGTCCAGCTTCTGGAGCATGAGGGCGATCTCCGGATTCGACATGAAGTTCTTCCACAGCAGGCCGGTGCGGTAGTTCTCCACCATCGCGACGATCGGCGCCTGGTTGAGACCCATGTAGATGGGCGAGACCCAGTTCACGGAAGGGTTGTAGGCGTCGCGCGGCCCGTAGATGTCCCACAGCTGGGAGCCGAGGTCGCGGTAATAGTGCTTGAGGGCGGCCATCGAGGCTTCTGGCGTATAGGGAAAGGAGGCCAGCGCGCCCGTCAGCGTGATGGTGCCGGTGTCATTGAGCGCATCGGGCGCGGGCGTCGCATAGCCCTTGGGTCCATCGCTCGCGGTCAGGCCCCAGGCGTCGGCGCCGTAGCCCTCGAAATGCTTCGGATTGGCAATGCAGTAGGCACGATTGATCAGGGCAATGTTCCGGTTGTTCTCGAAGTACGACCTCGTGTACCGATCGTGCAGGCTGTGCGGATCAAATCCCATGAAGGAGTAGTGCGTGAAGAACAGCGGTCCACCACTGCCGACGCCGACGTCGAGCTTGATGCCAAAATAGGTCGTGCCGTTGGCGTAGTGGTTGCCATCGGAACTTCCCGACCATCCCTGCCGGTATTCGAGCGCCCGCTTGTCCTGGCTGGCCCATCCGGAATAGTACATGTCCGCCGGCACGCTGTGCGTCGGCGAGGCGATCGCGAGCAGGTAGACCACCATCGTCTCATTGAAGCCGATGAGCGGGTGGTGAATCTGGAAGCCCCATTGCGGCGACCAATGCCAATAGATGAAACCACTGCGCGCGTTGTCGCGATACCAGTCCCACTCCACGCCCTCCCAGAGCGCGGTGATGTGCCGGTACAGGTCGTGCTCGCGCGCGCCTGGGCCCTGGAAGTACTGGCGCGCGGTGAGCAGGCCCTGCATCATGAACGAGGTCTCGACCAGGTCCCCGCCGTTGTCGAGCATGCCAAACAGCGGCATGGTCTGGCCGGTCGGGCCATTCATGTAGTGTGACCACGCGCCGTGATAGCGCGGCGCATGCTCGAGAAACCCGACAATCCGTTCCATGCGCTCCAGACCCTGCTCGCGCGTGATGAAGTGGCGGTCGACGCCAACGATGAGTGCTTCGATCGCAAAGCCGCTGGCTCCGGTCGCGACGATGCGATCGTCGCCGGGCATGTTCTCGTGGGCCAGGCCCGAATTGGGCTCGGCGCCTTCCCAGTAGTAGTGGAAAGCCCCTTCCTGCAGCATCGTGAGCAGTTCCTCGTCGCTCATCTCGTGCGTCTCCGCGCTGGCGGCCGCCGTCGTTGCCGATTCGTGGTTCTGCCAATCCGCTGCGCTCACCTTGTAGTCCGCCCTGGCGTTGGCGCGGCCCAGGAAATCCGAATAAAGATGTGTCCCGGGCAGTTGGATGCCAATCGGCGTCCAGGCGCCGCCGTCCATGGAACGATAAATGACGTAGTGGGCGAGCCGCGCGGAATCGGCTCCCTCCCAGCGCAGCAGCACGTGCCGGTCATAGCCCCTGGCCGTCAACTGCGTCGGTGCCGCAATCGGTGGAGCGGCTTCGCTCGCCGGCGGCTCGTCGGCGACGCGCACCTGATCGATGATCAGCGTGTGCGCAACGCCGTCGGCGCGGCCCTGGTGAAAGATGATGCTCTGCAGGCGCTCCGGATGAAAGTCATACACGGAGGCCGACTTGAGTGCGGCCATGGGCACGCGCAGCTGCAGCCATTTTCCCGCGGGGATATCACCCGCGTATTTTCCGAGCGGCAACGGCACGGTGAAGCTCCCCGGGAACTCCGCCACCTGCAATCCCTCCCGGGCGTCGGACAGGAGCAGCTCGGGCAGATCGGTCGCGGCAATCGCCTGCGGGGCATACACCCAGAAATAGAGCGTCGTTCCGCTGAGCTCCGGAAAGCGGTTGGGGAAATTGACCAGATGAATCTCAGCGTCCCATCCGCCACCCGGTGCGGACCGCCAGGCCAGGCGCAGTGCGTTGGGCGGTGACAGGAAGTAGCTGGACTCGACCGGCAGGTGCCAGTCCTTTTGTTCCAGCGTGCTGGGCGCTACGGCCTGGGCAGTGCTATTCCAGTAGTAGTCCGGTTGCTGGCTGTTGTCGAAAACGACGTGGCGATAGTAGGCCGTCTGTGCCAGGAGGGCGGGCGGCAGCATGAGGCCAATGGCCATACACGCGGTGAGGTGGCGACGCAGCATGGTTCCCCCGGATTGTTGCCGTTACTTCTTCAGGCGCTGCGCGGTGTGGTCCCGGTCCCGCTCGGCGGCCAGCCACACGCCCTCGCGCTCGCCGCCGGCGAAGCGGCGCTGCCCGAATTCCCGGATCTTCGCGTCTGGCACCTTGACGAGTGGCGTGTAGCGCGGGTGCTGGGATTCCTGGTAGGGATCGTTCCGGGCGGCGTTGTAGGTGCAGATCATGGACCAGCGCGGCTGGGGCGACTTGTTCTGGTCCGAGCGGTGCAGCATGTTGGCGTTGAAGAACAGGGTGTCGCCCGGCTCCATCTCGACGTGCACCAGCTCCAGGTGCCCGAGCATCTGCTCCACGCGCTCCCTGTCCGCGCCGGCCTGCTCGCCGGTCAGCACGTGATCGAGGCGACCGGCGTGATGCGAGCCCCGGATCACCTGCAGGCAGCCGTTCTCGCGCGTGGCACGATCGATGGCAATGTAGGCACTGCCCATCCAGGGGAACAGGACGGCGTTGTGATACCAGTAGCCGTAGTCCTGGTGCCAGGCCCAGGCGCCGCCGACCAGCGGGTCCTTCATGATCATCTTCGAGTGATAGTGGTAGACCTCGCCGCCGAGGAGCTTTTCCATCGAGCCGACGATGGACTCGCAGCGCGCGATCATGCCGTAGATGGTCTCGGTCGGGTGATTCCACAGCGAGAGGCGCACGGTGCCGCCTTCGCCGTCGGCCCTGCCGAAGGAATGCTCATCGAGCACCCGGTCTTCACGTGCCGCGCGGCCGAGCAGTTCGGTCTCCTCCGCATCCAGCATGCCCCGGACCAGGGCGAAGCCGTCCCGGTTGAAGGCGGCGACGTCGGCGTCGCCGATGGTGCCCTTGGCCATGTCTACGGTGCCTTTGAGGCGGGGGACTGGCTCCAGAATACCTCGATTTCCTCGAGGGGGCGGTTCTTGGTTTCCGGCACGTATCGCCAGGTGAAGATCGCCTGCGCCAGCGACACCGCGGCCAGGAAGCCGAAGGTTGCCGCCTGGCCCAGGCGATGGAGCGCCGCCGGGAACAGCAGCACCACCACCGCATTCGCCACCCACTGCGTGAGCACCGGCACGATCATGGCGGTGCCCCGGATATTGTTGGGGAAGATTTCCGGCACCAGCGTCCAGAACACGGGCCCGATGCAGGAGCAGAAGCAGATCAGGTAGGCGAGGATCAGCACCAGCACCACCGTGCCGTGAAACTGCCCCAGCAGCACGGCGATCGTCAGGGCGAGGAGCGAGAGCGCCATGCCCAGCGAGCCGATGATGTACAACGGCCGGCGCCCGTAGCGGTCGATGGTCCAGAAGGAAACGGCCGTGAACAGGAAGTTGGTGAGGCCGACCACGAAGGTCGAGAGCAGGGCGGCGTCCAGCTGCCAACCGGCCGACTGGAAAATTGCGGGCGCGTAGTCGATGACGGTATTGATGCCGGAGA